>JAUIFT010000324.1 GCA_030430345.1 Calditrichia bacterium
AAAGATGGCGGGACTGCTCCATCGCGGTAATCAACATGCCGGAAAGCCCATCCAGTGCTGCCTCGCCGGTTTCATTTTTGATATCCGCAACAGCTACCGGTATGCGGCCTTCCAGGATCGGCACTTCATCGGCACTGAAATATTGCCAGGTCAGGAATGCAAGAATTGCGACGATGGCAATCCACAGGAAGGATTTTCGAAGGATATTTTTATCTCTTGTTTGTGCTTGCCCATTCCCGGAAAAAACGTTCACTTCCTTCCCCGGAGGAGGTGTTAGAACACTGTCATTTTTATTGGGTCTTTGCAAATCGGCAAGCAATGCATCTATTGAGGGGTAACGGCTCTCCGGAGATTTTTCCAGACTTTTCAGTAAAACGCTATCCAGCGATTCAGGAACTTCCGGGCGCAGAATGGAGGGCTTTTCCGGCTCGCTGTTAAGAATGGCATACATTGTCGCGGCGGGATAGTCGCCACGAAAGGGCAGCTTCCCGGTCAGCATTTCGTAAAACATTACGCCGGCGGAAAAGATATCCGAACGGGAATCGCTGCTGACACCCTGCAATGCTTCCGGAGACATATAGTTGATGGTGCCCAGGGTCGTTCCCTCTTCCGTCAGATTCGTTCCCCCGACTTGTTTCGCCAATCCAAAATCAGCAATTTTGACCAGCCCGTTTTCACCAATGAGAATATTTTCCGGTTTGATGTCCCGATGAATAATCCCGGCTTGATGCGCGGTCTTTAGTCCTACCGCAATGCTCGTCATTATTTCCAATGCCTGGCTAATTTCCAGCGGAGATGCATCAATTATCTCCCGCAGGGATTCCCCGGGGATATATTCCATGGCAATATAAATCGTGCCTTCAAATTCACCGATTTCGTAGATTGTAATGATATTGGGATGATTCAACGCCGCCGCCGCTTGCGCTTCTCGTTTAAATCGCTGCAAAGTTTGTTGGTCTGGTGCTTGATTGGTGAGAAACTTTAATGCGGCTTTTCTTTGCAGCTTAAGATCTTCGGCAAGATATACCGCCCCCATCCCACCCCGGCCCAGCGTTTCCAGTATGCGGTAATGATGGATGGTTTTGCCGATCATAATTACTTCCACTATTGCCTGTAATAAAAGTTACTGCACATTTTAGTTTTCGGGAAATTAGCGAAATTCATCTATCCCCCTTCGGGGAATATTCTGCCTGAATATATACCAGTTAAGCAAGACAACCAAACTTGAGATGATATTTAAACCGCAAGGTTTCCCCTGCTTCCATTGCAAATAAGCAGTTCGGGTGAAATCTATATATTTTTTGTTTAAGAGTGACTACAACTGTTTCAGTTTCAATACAGTTTACTATCAACCTGCTTATTCTGGTATTTATAAACGGATATTTTTTCCTTCGGAATAAATATTTTCGTTTTCTAATCCAATAAACCTGCGCGCTCAGAGGCAAGAACTTTTCTCTACATTAAAATCTCACAGACAGAATGTTATCCATCTGTATCCGAAATGAAAAAGTGAATGTGCGATATTTTACTCTTTAGGTCATTGGAGATAATTCACTCATCTATTCGGAGGTTCTATGAAACATATTATTGGTATTTTAATTGTTTATTTACTCTTATCATTTGCAGCTTCAGCGCAAACCGGTGCTATTTCCGGAAGTATACGAGATGCAGAAGATCAATTATCTCTGGCAGGTGCCAGCGTATACATTGAGGCGTTGCAAATTGGTACAACATCGAATATTAGCGGCGAGTTTCGTCTTTTAAAAGTGCCAGCGGGTACTCACACCGTATCCATTGAATATATGGGATACGCCTCCTATCAACAGGAAATTACCATCAAAGAGGGCGAAGCAGCGTCTGTGGATTTTGAATTGACCCCCGGCATTGTTAACGGTAGTGAAATTCAGGTGCTCGGAGAACGATTGAAAGGGCAGGCCAAAGCGCTGAACATTCAACGCAGTAATCCGAACATTACTAATATTGTCTCAGCGGATCAAATTGGCCGCTTTCCCGATGCGAATATTGGTGATGCGTTGAAGCGTATCCCCTCTATCACCGTGAATTATGACCAGGGCGAAGCGCGGTTTGCGAATCTACGGGGAACGGAGCCGCGTTTAAGTTCCGTGATGATCAACGGGGAGCGCGTCCCCTCTGCCGAAGGGGAAATTCGTGCGGTGCAGCTGGACCTTATTCCCTCCGCGGCGATTCAATCCATCGAAGTCAACAAAGCTGTTACACCGGATATGGACGCAGACGCTATTGGTGGCGCCATCAACCTTGTCACCCGCCAGGCACCTTATGGAATGCGCATCTCCGCAACTGCCGGTAGCGGATACAACTTCCTGCGGGAAGAGCCGCAAACCAATCTGGCACTGATTGCCGGCAACCGCTTTCTCAACAATAAACTGGGCGTTGTTGTCAATGCCTCATATTTTGATAACAACCTCGGCTCGGACAATGCCGAAGGTGAATGGGACGAACCCAATCTCGCAGCCGAGTGGGATGTTCGGAAATATGATCTCCGGCGTCTGAGAAGAAGCGCTTCCGCTGCTTTTGATTACCGCCTCAACCCATCATCCACGATTAAGGCCCGGGCAATCTACAATCACCGCAATGATTGGGAAAATCGCTTTCGCCTGCGCTTTACCGATCTGACCGAAGACGTCACGGAGATTCGCCGTCAGACCAAAGGCGGTATCGGCAACGACGCCAACGACAACCGCCGCCTGGAACAGCAAATTACCTGGAGCACCTCCCTAAGTGGGGAACACCTGATCGGGAACGCACTGAAGTTGAACTGGCTGGTGTCCGGCTCGAAAGCATCGGAAGCGCGTCCTAATGAACGCTATATCGAATGGCGGGCGCGGGACATTGCTTTTAATGCAGACTATTCCAGCTTGGAAGCGCCTAAGTTCAACCCATCCTCACCATTATCTTTCAACGACTTCTCCCTGCGGGAAATCACCGAAGAAGATCAGTACACCGAAGAGGAAGATTTCGGATTCAAGCTGGACCTGGAAGTGCCATTAAGCAGCAGCGGGAGATATCAGAATGCCATCAAACTCGGCGGCCGTTTTAAGCAAAAAGATAAACTCCGCGACAATATTTTTTACGAGTTTGAACCATTGGATGAAGGCGCATTCCTCAGCCAGGGACTTGCCGCCAGTGAAGACTTTTCCGATCCGAACTATGAAGCCGGCGATTACTCTATTGGCGCTTTTAGCACACCGGAATTTTTAGGTAGTCTCGATCTGGAAAACAGCAGTCTGTTCGAAAAGATATTGGCCCCAGCAGAATTTATTCCTGCAAACTACAATGCTACAGAAAAAATTTCTGCCGGATATGCCATGCTGAAACAAAACATTGGCCCGCAGTGGTTGATTATCGCCGGCGCGCGCTTGGAACAAACAGATATCGACTACAGCGGTAACGAATTTAATGAAGACACTGAAGTGTCTTCCACGACCAACGGCACCGATGACTATGTAAACGTATTACCGGGATTCCATGCCAAGTATTCCCTGAACAGTAATTCCGTTGTTCGTTTTGCCTGGACGAATACCCTTTCCCGCCCCAATTACTATCAGCTGGTTCCCTATCGAAACATTCTCGTTGAAGATGAAGAAATTGAAATTGGGAATCCGGCACTGGAACCGACCACCTCAATGAACTTCGACTTGATGGCTGAGCACTACTTTCAGTCAGTTGGTATTGTATCCGGTGGCATTTTCTACAAAGACATTCAAGACTGGATTTATTTGGATGAAAGCGGTGTCGCCAATTTTGACGGTGCAGAATTTAAAGCTATTCAGCCTAAAAACGGCGGTGAAGCTTCATTGTTAGGTCTGGAATTCGCATTTCAACGCCAGCTTACTTTTCTGCCCGGCCTTCTTAAAAATCTCGGATTTTACGGAAACTATACTTACACCAGTTCTTCCGCGGATAACCCGGAATTTCAGGACGCAGCCGAGACTGACGACACCATTGACCTGCCTGGCACCGCGCCCCACACCCTTAATGCAGCTTTGACATTTCAGACCCCGAGACTGGTTTTAGGCGCTGCCTTCAACTATACCAGTGCCTATCTCGATCCGGATGGATTGGACTTAACACCAGGGTTGGAGCGCTTCTATGACAAAGTTACTTATCTGGACCTTAACGGCGCTTACGCTTTTACCCCTGAACTGCGTTTCTTTTTCGAATTGAACAATTTGCTTAATCAACCGCTGCGCTATTATGCCGGCAGTAGTGAGCGTACTTATCAGGCAGAATATTACCAGATGAAGCTAAGCTTCGGTTTGAAATACGATCTGTAAGCAAATTAATTGAGCCAGCAATAAATACAAAGGGCGGGTCTTTAGCATCTGCCCTTTGGCTATGTAAAGCACATACATTTAAATTCAAGGAAGCCCCAGTATGATTGTATTGAAATCATCAACCCTTTTACGCTTAGCGATTTTCCCCTTTCTGGCAATAGTTTTTCTTTCCTGCAGCAAACAGCAAGTAGCAAACCTTCCCACCCCGCCGGTAACATTGGAGGAGGCATTTTTAACCCCCCGGGACGAAACAGACAATATCGATTCTCCGGCAATATGGCATGGGCCGAACAA
>JAUIFT010000325.1 GCA_030430345.1 Calditrichia bacterium
TATTCAGTTTAACATTCTCCATCTGGAAAACAAAATGCTATCCGCATACATCTCAATTCAGGTTTCTGCAAATACTGACGAATATAACTACAGATGAAGAAAGCGCTAAATAAAAATACCTGTTGCGGGTAGCATTTAAAAAGAATTTTCAGGGAGCTTACTCTTTTTATGAATCGTTTCTGATAAAATTTGATTTATCTGACGAACAGCTTTTTAGCAAGTGTTTTATTGAGGCCGGAGCGAATGGAATACGCCAGAGAAGAAACATGGAGGTAATTATGCAAAAAAATATGGAAAAGTCCTATCTGCCGGAAATCCTGATAGCCCACGCCGTTGGTGGTGTTATCGCGTTTTTGGTCTGGGTAATGTTCTTACTGATTTAAAAATGAAAAAATAAGACAGCATTTTTTTGCGAAACCATTTTAGCGATTTTTCAATATGCCGGGCTGTTATTTTCCGGCAGCAGTCTGGCGGCCTTACGTCTGCCAGTCTTTCTGTAATATTGCCTGAATAACCACATCTTCATAAACACCCCACTTACGAACGCGCTGGCGAAGAATCCCTTCCTGGCAAAATCCGCATTTTTCCAGCAAACGGCCGGAGGCGGGGTTTCGCACCATATGATAGGCATAGATGCGATTCAACTGCAGCTCTTCGAAAGCATACTTCAGCACTGCCTGTGCCGCTTCGGTACCGATTCCCTTTCCCCAGCAGTGTACTGCAATCCAGAAAGTAATTTCGGCCAGCGAATGCTCAACGTCGATATCCCGTAAACCGATCGCCCCGGCAAAGGCGCCGTTGCCGGCAAAGTCGATGGCCCAATGCGCGGCCAATTGCGCATCAATATCTGCGGAAATACTGCGAATCCACTCTTCCACCCAGTAAACCGGGTAGGGATGCGGGATAGAAATCGTCGTATCGGCAATCTCCCGCTGCCCGGCCAGCCGGCTAATTTCCGCGGCGTCATTCAGCTGCAAAGGTCGCAGCCGCAGGCGGGATGTTTTTAAAGTGACCGGCGATCTTTCCAACATCTCTCTATCCCTTATTCAATACTTTCGATCATGGTCAGTTCAATATCGTGAATGACGGACATGATGCCAGCTTCACTATCGTACATCAGCATACCGCGCATTTCCTGAAAGTAATCGTCGATCGCATTCCGGAGCAGCGGCTTGTTGGCTTCCTTAGTTTGTTCATGATCCCAGTAATCCCAGATCATAATGCCAATGGCGATGATCGGACCGAGGAAGCGCCCGCCGGTTTTCCGGGCCACTTTTTTGCCGGTAATCGTCGCCATTTTCGCCGCCGTTTTCCCGGCAAACTTCGGGGCAAGGCGGGAACCAAACCGCGAAGTCGCCGCCCGAAGCGGGCCGGAAAACATCACGACGCCACTGGCGCCACCAACGATCAACGCTTTCAGGGAAAGGTCGATTCGCCGGCTGCCTTCCACCTGGGTGGTTACCACGGCAATGTCTGCCAGATAGCGTTCCCACTCACCGCGGGGAATGCGATATTCATCCGGAATCCGGTTCAGGCCATTGCGTATTTCGTAGACGTAGCGCTCCATAATATCCCGGGTGATATTCTCCAGCTCCAATTGAGCAATCTGCGGACGAATCACCCGATTGGCAAATTCCAGCTGAACATCTTCGGTGATTTGCTCTGCGGCGGTGGGCTGATCATCAATCAGTTTGTTGAGCGACCAGTACCATAAACTTTTTAGGCCAAGCACCTGTTGATTCCAGTAGTCAAAATACCAGGAGAGAAAATCGTTGTCCACGCGTTCCAGCATGGTATCGGTCCAATCCGTCAGGCGGGATTCCGCACTTCTTTCCGCTTGCCGGCGGGCGGTTTTCAGAATCTCCGCCACTGCCGCGTCGACACTGGTCCAATCAATGGGCGCCGGTACCGGCACTTTTTCCCGGCGGGGAGCCGCTTCTTTTCGGGACGTTTGCAAGTAGGTGAGGATTTCCGGCAGTTTAATAATTGCGACCATCAGTATTCCCATGATAATCGCCGTCCGAAATAAAGTGCCGAGGAAAGATGATTTTTTACCGGAAGATTTATCCGCCATAATATTCACTCCTTTTTCGAAAGTACCGGCATCCGGTGCGGTGGCATATCTAATAACTGCAATAAAATAAGCAGAATATCGGCAGAATGTCAGGGGAAAAAATGAAAAAGGGGGCGGAATAAGACTGATCATAATAAGGCAGAAAATTACATGAATCTTACCCGCATTTGGGAATGGAGACATTTGATTTCGGCTGTATTTCTGCAAGCATGGGCAATACTTGCAGGAATATTTCTTGGAATGGCGCACTTCTGGATTTCGTCGGCAATCAATATCTTTGTGAATTTATATCCGATTATCGTACAACGCTTCAATAGAGCGAGAGTTGTCGGTGTAATTGCGAAATTGCATTGAAGCAACCATCGCCAGGAATGACTGGTTTTATTTGAAGTATTATGTTCTGGAAAATAAGGGTTTGATAAGAGAGGCAGCACTCATCCGCCCTCTGCCCATTTGTATATTTGCAAATTTGCAAATGGGCAAGGCATCAGCAAAAGACCGTTGATCTATTTATTCTCTAAATAATTTTGTCCACGTACTTATTCTTTAAACTCATTTAGTATTAACTTCCTCTCAATTAATATCTGCATGCCCGCATGCGGCTAAAGAGAACCGTTCTCTGTCCGGGAGGTAGTGCATGGCAATAATTGTTGCAGGCAAACTTATTATTAAGCCGGGATCACGTGATATATTCATTGAGAAGTCTTGTGAGGCAATTCTGGAAGCGAGGAAAAATGATGCCTGTGAAGATTTTTCAGAAGTGGAAATCTCATTCCGCGCTGGATAAATTCCGGAGCGCGGGCCCGGAAAATGATATATTTTCCCTTGTAGAATCTTTCGAAGTGAACGAATATAAAATCGATACATAAAAAACGAATGAAATTAACAATACCAACTAAAAAGTGGGTACGTCATGCCTGTTAAGCCAGACAATGTTGATCAGTACTTGGCCAGTGGTTGTGGGCGATGTGAGTTCGGGGGAACACCAAAATGCAAAGTAAGACCCTGGGTTAAAGAACTTGGTTTGCTCAGGGAAATACTACAGGAAACAGAATTAACGGAAGCAATAAAATGGAGCGCTCCTTGTTATACGTATCACGGTAAAAATATTCTAATGCTTAGCGCGCTCAGGGATAGTGTAATACTTTCATTCTTTCGCGGCGCAGAAATAAAGGACGCTGAGAACATTCTGGAAAAACCCGGTGAGAATTCCAGATTCGCCCGCTATATCCGGTTTACAGATAAAGAAACGGTCGCTTCCTTAAAACCGGCGATACTTCGTTATATTCAGGCGGCGATCAAGATTGAGAAATCCGGCAATACAGCGGATGTCCGCAACGATGCGCCGATGAAATATCCCGATGAACTGATGCAAATATTTGCCGTAAACCCGGACTTTGCAGAAGCCTTTTCTGCACTTACGCCAGGACGTCAACGAGGTTATCTGATATACTTTTCCTCGGCGAAACAATCGAAAACTAAAATCGCTCGCATTGAAAAATATATGGCGAAGATCTTTGCTGGGAAGGGCTGGAACGAAAGATAGTGATATCCGTTAAGTTAAATCAGATCACTAGTCGTTTGTCAATTCTGAATTGTCTGGTTAATCACCCTTCGACAAGTACATCCTGAGCTTATCGAAGGGCTCAGGCTGATATCAGCAATCATGCTGAGCTTGCCGAAGCATGTCAGTAGAAAGGGAAAACACACATGAAAACAACCCCTGAACATAATAAACGAATCGCAGAGATGACATTCTCATCGGTATATCCTCATTATATTAACAAAGTTGAAAAAAAGGGCAGAACAAAGGCGGAACTGCATCAGGTTATAGAGTGGCTGACAGGCTTTGACGACAAAAAATTGCAGAAGCTAAAGAGAACTGGAAGGATTTGGATGGAAATAAGGAAAAATTTGCAAGAGAAAAATACTTCATGCATAAAGCAGATGAAGAAATATTTATTATAGAAAAATCGACAAAATGAGTGTTTTAGTCAATAAGAATTCAAAAATTATTGTTCAAGGTTTTACAGGAACCGAAGGTACTTTTCATGCAGGTCAAATGATTGAATATGGCACCAATGTAATCGGAGGAGTTACTCCAGGCAAAGGTGGTCAAATCCATCTGGGCCTGCCGGTGTTCAATACAGTTTCGGATGCAGTTGCAGAGACTGGTGCGGAAGCATCTGTCATTTATGTACCAGCGCCTTTTTGCAAAGACTCTATTCTGGAAGCTGTGTCTGCCGGGATTAAGCTAATAGTTTGTATTACTGAGGGTATTCCAACTCTGGATATGCTTGACGTAAAAGTAGCCTGTGATCGTGAGCAGGTTCGTTTAATTGGTCCTAACTGTCCAGGCATTATAACGCCTGGAGAATCCAAGATTGGCATCATGCCCGGCCATATACATTTGCCTGGTAAAGTAGGCATTGTATCAAGGTCAGGGACATTGACATATGAAGCTGTTAAGCAAACTACCGATGCCGGCTTTGGGCAGTCGACCTGTGTTGGCATTGGT
>JAUIFT010000326.1 GCA_030430345.1 Calditrichia bacterium
CCCTGGCAATGGTACATGGCCTGACCCTCAGCGAGCATTTTGTTGTTAAATTCCAGCAGTATGATAATTTCCCTTTTGGGTCGGATGGATTTGCAATTGATGACATTGTTGTCTACAGCAAGTCTGTTCATGTGGATGCGCGGGTCTGGCTCTCTGGCGCTTATAAAGTTGCTGGGGACAGTATGAGCACCACGCTGGCGGCAAAATCCGTGCTGCCATTAAACCAACCCTATAACGATTCTTCCTGGGGATACAATGGCACTGAAACTGTTAGCGAAATTCCCGCAGGCATTGTTGATTGGGTGTTGCTGGAATTGCGTAATGCACCGGCGCCGGAAAGCACCTTTACCCGTCGTGCCGGGTTTCTGCGGAAGGATGGCCGCGTCGTGGATCTGGACGGCGAGTCCCCCTTATGCTTTAATGCCAATGCTGGCAGCTATTATCTGGTTGTCTATCATTATAATCATCTGCCGGTGATGAGCGCTTCGCCATTGATTTTCTCCGGTGATACAACAGCAATAGCAGCTCTCTCTTCAAGTGCAGCCAATGCCTATGGAATCAACCCGTTGCAACTACTGGAAACCGGTGTTTACGGAATGGTAACCGGAGATGCAAATAGTGACGGTATCGTCAATGTTGATGACCGGGAAAGTGTCTGGCGCAGCGAAAATGGCATCCCCTGGGAATATTTTAACAACGCTGATTTTAATTTGGATGGAGGTGTTGACGCGATTGATATCAATCTGCACTGGCGATCAGCGATCGGTATGCAGCGGCAGGTGCCTTAGGGTAATGATAACCGGAAAGACTCGTTGGCAGTAGAAGCGCAAATACCGTCCGGATCAACGATCAACGAAGAGCGGCCTTTATATCATTCCTTGAGAAAACTTATATCTTTATCTCTGCGGCCATTTTTTGCTTTTATAATTGATCGATCCTGTTTATACTAAATTCTACAGGTTGTAAAAATCCTGAAACATTTATCCACCGTCACAAACATTGCATTGTGTGAGTACCCGCAATGTTAAGGGTGGTAAAAACTGTAAAATGTGGATATCCGGTGGCGGATAGAAACGCAAGAACAGTTACCAGATATTAACAACTTGTAAAAGGAATTGGGAAGGTTAAATGATTAAAAGATTAAGAAGCTTATGCTGGCAGCTGCTTTTGCTGCTAATGTTTTTTGCAATGGATGTCTATGCCCAATCCCCATTGATCGGGGAAAGTGTAAGCGTTTCGGAAGCGGAATCGATAATGAAACCGGGAGTTTTCAATCGCATGGAATTGGACCGCTCAAATGGTGTCATTATCCGGGAAAGATATGCCCGCTTAAACCGGGTGCTTGTTGATAAGTCTAATATTATTATGAATTTATTCAGCGATTATTCCCCGGAAGGTGATTTTCGTAAAATAGAGGTTCGCAGCCTGAAAGATATGAGTTGGTCCGGAAAGCTTGCTGAAAATTCTCTCAGCAATATTGACTTGGTTATCCGCGGCGAAAACATCACCGGGGATATTCGCGATGGTGCCCGTTATTTTCAAATCCGCCCGGTAGGGGACGGTATGCATTGGATTGCGGAAATTGACCCTTCTCAATTACCCGATGTTTGTGAAACCGAAGATGTCGTTGAAAATGATTTTACGCCGGACGCATATTTAAAACCTAACCGGGGATTAAAGTTAAATCTGCCGCCCGGCGGCATTCTGCCAACCGAAGGGGTAACGATTGATATTCTGGTACTCTATACCGATGATGCCGCCGCCGCTTCCAGCGATATTTCCGCGGAAGTGCAGCTGATGATCGATGTTACGAACAATTCGCTGGCCGCCAGCGGTATTGTTCCCCGGGTTCGCCTGATACATAGCGCGGAAGTGAATTATGCGGAAAGCAACAACTCCGCGACCGATTTAAACCGTCTGGTAAATGATAGTGACGGATTTATCGATCAAGCTCACACATTGCGCGATGCTTACGGCGCGGATCTGGTAAGCCTGATTGTCGAGAGCCTTAGCGGCGGCGCCTGCGGACGGGCAAATATTAGTGTGACATCCTCCGGTAGCGAAAACTGGGCTTTTAGCGTTGTGCGCAGAAGCTGTGCGGTTGGTAACTTAAGCTTTCCCCACGAAATTGGCCACAATTTGGGTTGCCGGCACGACTGGTATGTCGATGGGACAAATAATAGCCCATTTACCTATAATCATGGCTATAAGGTAGTTGCGGAAGGCTGGCGGACAATCATGTCTTATAATACCGAGTGCTCAGCTAACAGCACCAGTTGTACCCGTCTGGCCTATTTCTCTAATCCGGACACCCTTCATCCGACAACCAGCACCCCCATGGGTATTGCCGAGGGAAATCCCAATGCGGCCGATAACCGCAAAACCTGGAACAATATGGGGGGCGTGATCGCCGCTTACCGCAGCAATTCAGCTTCGCCGGTAATAAATATCGGCAACGCCAGCGTGCGGGAAGGCGATGTCGGTTCTGTGAACCTCGATTTTGAAGTGTACCTTTCCGAAAATCCCACCGTGCAGGTTTCAGTCGCTTATTATACTGCAGACAGCACCGCGACATCCTCCGGAGATTATACCAGCGTCAGCAGTGACACGGTCATTTTTGCAATTGGAGACTCCACGGAAACAGTTTCAATCGCCGTGAATGGCGATATTACCAACGAGTCAAACGAATACTTAAAAGTAATTCTCACCGACCCGGCAAACGGGGTTATTTCGGATAGCCTGGGTGTTGGTACTATCATCGATGATGAGAATATCGGGGAAATTGCCGTAAATCCGGCATCATTTTCAGTCAGTGCTTTAGCAGACAGTAGTCTCGTCGATTCGATAGCAATTGAAAATATTGGCGATGCCAGCCTGACGTTTACCATGAAAGAACGGGCTGTTGCCAGTAAGCAAAAAACCGGAAAGGGAAAACCCGCCGGCAGCCGCTCCTGGCGCCCTCTGCCGATGGCTAAAAAGGGAGATACTCCCCGGCTTTCTGATGATCGGACAGATTTGACCACAGGTAATTCTGCAGGACTTCCCCTGGAAACCACTCAATTTACCGATTCATTAGTGTTCGAAGATTATACCAGCGGGAACTGGTACACCAGCGTTGGGTATGGCTCGCAAACGCCGTTTTATGTAGGAGTTAAGTTTACCACTGCCGGTCCATTTATTTTATCTCATGTGCATACCCGTTACCGAACTTACAATAGCACTTCGGATATCTATGTCAGCATCCGCGATGATAATAGCGGTGTTCCCGGCACGGAATTACAGCGGGATACGCTCAGCGCCGCGGAATGGAGGCACTATTACTCCGAATGGGAAATGATCGAACTTTCTTCAGCAGTCTCATTTGGGAGCAGCGAAGATTTTTGGATCACCCTGGAGTTTCAGGATGTTGAATATCCTATGAACCTGACGGATTCTCTGGTAAATGTCGATAGCCGGGTGAGCTTTTCCAGTAATGGCAGCACCTGGTATGATATTCATGGGGCATATCCCGGTGATGTCTGGATTATTCGCGCTCTTGAGCAGTTCGATCTGGAGTGGCTCACTTTGGGAGGAAATAACGGAAGTATTTTCAGCGGGGATTCCACTAAAATAGCCGTCGCATTTGATGCCGCCGGTTTGAGCGTCGGTACCTACAATGGAGAATTGAGTGTTAGTAGCAATGATCCCTTCAATTCCAATATCACCGTGCCATTGACATTCAATGTGCTTGGACCCTTGTCGGTGAATGCAAAAGCAATGCTCGAAGGTCCCTATGACAGCACGGGCAGTAGTATGAGCACCTATCTCGGTGATAATGATTTACTACCGCTTAGCCAACCGTTTAACGGAGGGGACTGGAATTACAGTGGCAGTGAAAGCGTCGCCACAATTCCCAGCGGTGTGGTGGATTGGGTGTTGCTGCGGCTAAGAAGCGAAAGCAATGCGGAATCATTAACCGCTTCCCGTGCCGCTTTTCTGAAAAGCGATGGGAGCATTGTAGATACCAATGGTGTTAGTGCGGTTTCCTTTCCGGGAATCGCTCATGGAGATTATTATATTTGCGTATATCATCGGAATCACCTGGGTATAATGAGTGCAAATAAAGTGACATTAAATAGCAGCAGTGCGCTTTATGATTTCAGTTTATCCGGTAACGCTTACGGCAGCTCTCCGACAAAGCAGGTTGGCAGCAGTGGCCCCTACTGTCTGCGCTCCGGCGATGGCAATAGCGATGGAGGCGTGGATGCGCTGGATAAAAATTTGATCTGGCGGGATGAAAACGGGTCGGTTTGGTCTTATAGCAAAAAAGGCGATTTTAATCTTGATGGCGGGATAGACGCACTGGATCTCAATCTGCATTGGCGGCCGGATAATGGCGTCGCCAGTCAAATTCCCGGCAATGCCGCGGAAAAGACTGCCGGGGATGAAGCATCCGGACTGCAAAAAAATTTGAAGGAAAATTAAAAATGTACGATCTGGATCACATTGATAAACAATAAAATGAAAAATATTCACTATATTGTATAAAACTAAGTAAATATACGTTCTGGGAGGGTTGGTCGGTATTTTTATTAATTGACTAAACCCTATGT
>JAUIFT010000327.1 GCA_030430345.1 Calditrichia bacterium
GATCTTTGTCGATAACGCCATCCAGGCCTTCCAGCCACCCATTTTCAGCTTTATACACCGGTATGCCACCACCACCGGCAGCAATCACAACAACCTCATGCTTAATCATTTTCCGGATAACTTCTTTCTGAACGATAGTTAAAGGGGTTGGGGATGGCACCACTCTACGAAAACCGCGCCCGCGATCTTCCTTAATATTCCATCCGCGGGTCTTCTCTAATTCTGCCGCTTCTTCCGCAGTGTAAAAAGGCCCGACATATTTTGTTGGATTGGTGATAGCCGGGTCATCAGGGTCGATCATCACCTGGGTGACCAAACAGCAGGTTTCCCGCGATACCCCGGCATCATTCAAAACGTTGATCAAACATTGCTCGATCATATAACCCATTCCCCCTTCGGTATCCCCGACCAACACACCGAGCGGCAATGTTGGCACCAAATTGCCAGCCTCTTCCACGCGTATCAACTCGTTGCCAATTTGCGGGCCATTACCATGGGTAATCAGCACATTATACCCGAGATGCACCAGAGCGGCAATCCCCTCCAGGCTCTGGCGGGTATTGGCAAATTGTTCATCGATCGTCCCAATCTGATTTTCCCGGGTAATCGCGTTCCCTCCCAATGCAACCACAATCGTCTTCTGCTGCTTCATATTCGTTACTCCTGAAATTCTCCAATGAAAAAAGTGACCTAACCAAATTTTTGCAATTCAGTGTTTTCGCAGATATAATTTGATGAAAAATAGAGACAAAGAGGTTAACCGGGGATCGAATGCTCGGCCGGTTAAGGTGTAGTGTTTGTTAATCTATACAATTAAAATCCACCCAGCAGTAATTAATATTGATTTTTCATTAAAGCAATAGCTATTCTAAAATTTGCCACAGTCAGGTTTCTCTCAAATATTTATTTTTTGATAACAGCTCCGGGGAATTTTCAGCAGCTGCTATTTACTTTTTCAGGATATATTGATACACTGTAGGGGACATTAACCCCCATCACCATCGAAACCGGAGGTATCGAATAATGAAACATTTTTTAATACTATTGCTTTTCTTTATGCTCGCCTGCACACCAAAGGAAACCCCTGTTGACCAGGTGCTGCAGAACGGGCAATGGATTGACCTGAGCTACGACTTCTCCGCTGAAACCATTTACTGGCCAACCGCGGAGACGTTTAAATTTGACACCGTTTTTGCCGGTTTTACCGATAGTGGCTTTTACTATACTGCCTATCAGTATTGCGCTGCCGAGCACGGCGGTACTCACCTTGATGCCCCGATACATTTTGCCGAAGGAAAGAAAACAATTGATCAGTTAAGTATTTCGCAATTGGTTGGTCCGGCAGCGGTTATCGATATTTCCGATAAAGCACTGGATGATCGGGACTACCAGATCTCAGCAGCAGATTTTCAGGCCTGGGAAGCTACCCATGGCAGAATTTCCGATGGCAGCATTATTTTATTACGTACCGGCAGCGGCAAATTTTGGCCGGATCGGGAAAAGTATATGGGAACTGCGGAATTGGGTCCGGAAGCGGTAGCAAAGTTGCATTTTCCCGGACTGGCGCCCGGTGGCGCAAGCTGGCTGGTGAAGAACAGAAAGATTAAAGCGATCGGGCTGGATACACCGAGCATCGATTATGGCCAATCAACGCTTTTCGAAAGTCATCAAATTTTATTTAAGGAAAATATTCCGGCATTTGAAAACGTCGCCAACCTGGAGAAACTGCCGGAAACCGGCGCGTTTATCATCGCCTTGCCAATGAAAATTAAAGACGGCAGCGGCGGACCGTTGCGGATTGTGGCATTTTTGCCTTAGATGGGCAAATATGCAAATGGGCAAGACTGCATATTTGCCCATTTGCATATTTCTCTTACCACCGTTGTCCTTCAATATAAGCGCGGACGAAAGGGTTGGCTGCTTTTTCCGCACCAATCGTTGTTGCCGGGCCATGGCCGTTGTAAACGATCACACTGTCATCGAGTTTATAAAGTTTTTCAGTAATGCTTGCCATCAGGATGTTTAAATCCCCGCCGGGTAGATCCGTCCGGCCGATTCCCCCTTTAAATAAAACATCTCCGGCAATAATAAATCCATCCCGGCGATTGTAGAAGCTGATACTCGCCGGCGAATGGCCCGGGGTAAACAACACTTCCAGTTCAGTATTGCCAAAAAGCACTGTATCCCCTTCATCGAGCAAAACGCCTGGTAAGGGAGATGGCGCAGATTCCACACCGAATAGTTGGCTATACTGCGGTAATGCTTCCAACACGGGTATTTCCCCCTTGTGGGTTTCCAGCGTTAAATCATACTTTTCCGCGACAAACTTATTGCCGAAAACATGATCGATATGGCAATGGGTATTCAGCAATTTCACTGGCTTCAGTTTCAACGACTCCATCAGCTGGACTAATTCTTTTTCTTCATCCGGCGAGTAACATCCGGGATCGATAATGACACACTCTTTTGTTTCATCGTGAAGTACATAGGTATTTTCAGCAAATGGGCTGAATACAAAACTTTCTACCTGGGTCATAACGCTTCCTGTCTATATGTTTAGCAAAAAAAAATTACTTAGCAAAGATACCGAATTTCTGAAGGCTGTATAGACGATTTAAATAAATTGACTGGACATATTTGCGAAACGCCCATTCACTTTCACCCAATCAATTCATTATAAATCTAAACAAATGTCAAGGTGAAATGGAATGATTTTTCTAAAGCTTTCGAAACTGATAAATAGCAAAACCCCAATTCCTACGCAAAATTGGGGTAGTTGCTTATCCAGTATAAGGGGATCACGATCAGGGAACTTCGGTGACTTCTCCGTTATTATTTCGCCAGATGAGGTTTATGTCCAGCACATCGACACCGCCATCCAGATTATAATCCCCCATTTTCGCATACTGTACTTCAGTGCCATTTTCCAGCCGCCAAACGGATTCATGATCGGCAGTATTAATTGTTCCATTACTATCGCCATCTCCAGCGATCATTGCATAATTCCCCCCCCCAACGGCGGCCATTGGACTACTACCGTATGCCTGCGACTGTCCGCTGGTGAAGTCATAGAGAGCGCTGCCGCTGCTTAAGGATAATGTTGCGGCACTCATAATACTGAGATGATTCCGGTGAGAGATCACGACATAGTAGTCATCAGCAGGTATTTCAAAATATAAGGGACTGAGGCCGTTCAAATCTGCAATGCTGCCGTCACTCATTAAAAAGGCTGCCCGGGTTGCTTTGGTGCTATCCGGGTCGGTCTCGCTGCGCAGCGAGATCAATACCCAATCAACCGCCCCATCCGGTATAACCTCGACTGTATCGCTGCCGGCATAATTCCAGGGCGCCCCACTGTAGGGATGGCCGGGGGAAACCTCTCCGAGGGAGGAGAGAAAAGTATTCATATCATTGTTGTCATAAGGACCTTCCAGCCAAACCTTCACATTCGCAGTGATGCCTCCCCCGGTTAAAGCCGTCAGGATCACCCGGTCTGCTTCGTAGGATATTGCAAAAGCCGGACTGCCATCGACAAGCGGAATATTTACAGTGCTAAATGTATCGTTGCATGTATTCGCGGTAACAATTTCATATTCCTGCCCGAGCAGTGGTTCGAAGCCGTCTATCAGCGAAACGTCCAAAGCACCATCGAGATTAATCGTGCCGCTGACATCCAGCTGGTCGAATGTCAATCCGGGAGTCGATCCGCCAATTTCAACGGTCATCGTTGCGGATGCGGTTTGACTAATATTGCCGGTAACCGTGAGAATGCCTGCAGAACTGCCGGGAGCAATCTCCCCATTATTCATTAAGGAAATGCCGCTGAGGCGCAAAGTGCCATCGCCCTGAACCACGGCCGTGCTGGCACAGGTCAGGGATCGACTGAATCGCAATGTGCCGCTTTGAATATCGATAGTGCCGGTATTACTGGCATCTACACTGATGTGAGCAGTATTCGCACCGGCAATTTTCCGAAAAGTACCGGCATTGCTAAAGGAGCCGCCACTGGGCTCATAATGCTGAAACTGCACATCATTTTGCATCTCCAGAATAGCCCCACTGAGATTCTCCAGCAATCCATTGTTAGAAATACGAACTGAGCTCAGCATAAAAACGATGCCATTGTTACTCATCGTCCAGCCGTCCAACTGTTTGGTGCCGCCGGTATTAAAATAAGCGCTATCATTCAATGTGATTGCGCCGCTGCCGGTAAAGATGCCTTCCTGCCAATCCCAGGTGCCGTTTACCGTTATCGCGCCGCTTCCCTGGATGTAGCCGTTACTTCCCTGATGATCCGTATCAAAGACAAAAGTAGCGGCGCTGCCAACAGTTATACCACCGGAGAGGATATTCAAAGTCGCGCGCTCGACCATTTCGACTGTGCCGTTGCCGCCAAAGGTGACGCCATCCAGGAAAAACTCACGTTCGGCGAGTGCCAGCACAGCGCCGGAAGCAGTATTCCAGCTACCATCGCTGCTGTCGGCGGATCCCCGTTCAAAGCGCAAGGTGCCGCTGTTGGCATTAATTGTTCCCCCTTCGTTCAAAAAAACCGGATCGATTTCCATTCTGCCGCTGCCGGCGGAT
>JAUIFT010000328.1 GCA_030430345.1 Calditrichia bacterium
TGCAAGGTTCGCGTATGTGCCTTCGGCCTGCTCCGGGGGAAGTTCAATGTTCACTTGCTGCTGGAGCGGTTTGTTTTCCTGACTCATTTTATTTCCTTTATTTATTTCGTTTTTTCAGGCGATATATATTCTTATTTTAGACGACTGGAAAATATACTGTTAATCAAAAATGATTGCAAGCGATTGATATTTGTATGGCGCCTATTCCTGAACATATAATTGACCGGATTCGTGAATCTGTAAATATCGTGGATTTGGTTTCCCGCTACGTTTCCCTGCGGAAGCGTGGCCGGAATTTTGTTGGCCTGTGTCCGTTTCACCAGGAGAAAACCCCTTCGTTTACTGTTAATCCGGAAAAGCAGATTTTTCACTGTTTTGGCTGCGGGCAGGGCGGTAATGCCTTTCGTTTTTTGATGCAGCATGAGAAGCTCAGTTTCGTGGATGCGGTCAAACGGCTCTCGGAAGAAACCGGCATCGAAATTCCGGTTTCAGAAGCGGTCAAGCAGCAGATTAGCGATAAGGAACGGCTCCTGAAAGCGAATGAAATGGCGATGCGATATTTTCAATCCTCTTTACACTCCGCCCCTCCGGAAGTGACAAAATATCTTGCCGAGCGTGGCGTAAACGCGGAGATGGTAAAAACCTTTAACATCGGATATGCCCCGGAAGGCTGGGATGGTTTGCAAAAGCAGGTCGAACGTTCCAAAATACCAGCGTCGCTCTTCAAAACTTTAGGATTGCTGCTGGAAAGTGAAAAAAGCAAACGGCCGTACGATCGCTTTCGCCATCGCCTGATGTTCCCGATTCATAATACCTCCGGGAAGGTGGTTGGATTTGGCGGCCGTGCTTTTAGCGACGATAAGAAAACCCCGAAATATATTAATTCTCCGGAATCACCGGTTTACCAAAAGAGCCACATACTGTATGGATTGTTTTCTGCCCGGGATGCCATTCGTGAGAATGATTATGTCATTTTTGTCGAAGGGTACATGGATGTGATTCAATTGTATCAGGCCGGCATCCGTCAGGTGGTAGCAACCAGCGGCACGGCATTGACGGAGTCACATGCTTCCCTGATTCGCCGCTATGCCACTAAGGTGAAAATGTGCTATGATGCCGACCAGGCCGGTGTAAAAGCGGCGATGCGTGGGGGAGAAATCCTTTTTCAGCATGGGGTAGAGGTCGAAGTGCTGATTCTGCCCTCCGGCGAAGACCCCGACAGCTTCGTAAAGAAAAACGGGAAAGATGCGTTTCTTGAAGCGCTGAAAAATGCAAAAGACTATATGGCCTTTCGCCTAGACCTGATGCGTAAAAAATACGATTTGCAAACGGCAAACGGACGATCGGCAGCGGTCGCGGAAATCGGAGAAGTATTGAGCGTCATGCAGGATAATGTGCGCATGGATTTCTTCGTGGAAAAATCTGCACAAGCCCTGCAAATTCCCCAGACCTTGCTGATGAATCAAATTCGCGACCGCCGAAAGCTTGCTGAACGTCGTGCCAGTTTTGCCCGCGAACCGGAAATGCCGTTTCCCCCCGATGAAACTGCTGCACCGAAAAGATCCACACCGCTGGTTTTTTCCGGAGCATGGGGCGGCGAAAAAGATGTTTTGCTCTTGCTGATTCAATTTTTTGCCGACATATACGATTACGTTTTTAGTCACCTCAGCGCGGATGACTTTCTCAATGCAGAGTTCCGGAAGCTTTTTCAGATGCTCTCGGAATTGCCGGCGGATACGGAAAAAAATATTTTACACCTGGTGCTGGATAATATAGAAAATGAAGAATTGCGGGCATTGCTCTTGCGGGAGATGGAGCATACCAATCGTGAATTTAGCAAGCCGGCCTTGTATCTTCAGGGATGTATTAAAAATATTAAAATTGCCTATTATCAACAAAAACATGAGGCCGCTAAGCTGCGGCTAAAAGATATGACGTCGGATCATCCGGATTTTGCTGCTACTTTGAACGAAAGTAATGTTGCCTTGATAGAACGGCAAAAATGGATAGCAGTAGTGATTCGCGAAGAAGAATAGTTAATTTGTTGTTTTAACCCAGCCCGCAAGGGCAACCCAAAATAGCGCAGGACGCCAGTCCTGAGCGGTTATCAAGGAGAAGTAATGCAGAACAAAGCAGAAAAATTTCAGGAAGCATTAAACGCTTCGGAAGCGATTATAAATAATGGCCAAAGCCGAGACGAAAAGTTACTGGCAATTTGCCAGGTCTTGGCTGATAAAATCGACTATTACGATTGGGTAGGGTTCTATCTTGTTGATCCGGAAAAAGAACGGGAACTGGTTCTCGGGCCCTATGTCGGCGAGGAAACCGATCATACCCGAATCCCATTCGGAAAAGGGATTTGCGGACAGGCGGCCGAGCGGGAAGAGACTTTCGTTATTCAGGATGTTAGTGAGCAGGACAATTATCTATCTTGCAGCATTCATGTAAAATCCGAAATTGTGCTACCGATATTCAAGGATGGTAAGGTGATTGGGGAACTGGATATCGATTCCCATACGAAAAACCCTTACACGGCAGAAGACAGCGAATATCTGGAAGCGCTTTGCGAAAAGTTGTCCGTGCTTTTCTAAAATCGAAACCCGCTAGAAAAAGAAAACCCCGTGAGAAAAACACACGGGGTTTTTAGTTTGAAATCAGCTATGGAATGAAGCATCAACCAGCGAAACGCTTGGCAACGGCATCCCAGTCAACCACATTCCAGAAAGCATTGATGTATTCCGGACGGCGGTTCTGGTAATTGAGATAATAGGCATGCTCCCATACATCCAGACCGAGCAACGGGGACTGACCTTCAGAAATCGGGTTGTCCTGGTTCGGGGTAGAAGTAACTGCAACAGAGCCATCGCTGTTTTTAACCAGCCAGGCCCAGCCGCTACCAAAACGGGTCGCTGCAGCATTTGAGAAAGCTTCCTTAAAATTGTCGAAACTGCCAAAAGCAGCGTTGATGGCATCGGCAAGATCGCCGGAGGGGGCGCCGCCGCCATTGGGACTCATTGTAGACCAGAAGATCGTATGATTATAATGTCCACCGCCATTATTGCGAACGGCGCCGCGGATAGCGGCCGGAACACTGTTGAGATCGCTGAGCAGATCTTCGATGCTTTTATTTGCCAGTTCTGCATTGCCTTCCAATGCAGCATTCAGCTTTTTAACGTATCCACCGTGATGCAGGTCGTGATGAATTTTCATCGTGCGTTCATCGATATTCGGCTCCAACGCATTGTAATCATAGGGTAACGGAGGCAATTGATGGGCCATGGGAAGCTCCTTTCTATTAAAAATATTAAACGATTGTTCCTCGACTAATTGGTCAGGCGGCTAAAAATAGCGGCTAATGCAGCAGTTGTCAAGTTCAAAAACAAAAGGGCTTGACTGCTATGCGCTAATGTCTTAAAATTCCCGTCTCTGATTCCTTTGTAACCAAAATATTCATTATGAGTCACACTATAAACGCAGGAGATTAAGATGAGTGATACAAGAACGATTACGATTGGCGGCACACCGACAGCGGTAAGTGGTACTGTCCTGAAAGTTGGCGATAAAGCGCCGGACTTCGATGCCGTAAGTCTTGATTTTAAACCGGTAACTCTTGGTGATTTTGAAGGGAAAATAGTTGTTTTCTCCAGCTTCCTTTCTGTGGAAACCGGTGTTTGTGATACTGAACTTCGCCACTTTAATAAACTGGCAGCTTCCTTAAGCAAAGATGTCGAAATTGTCAATGTTAGCACAGACCTTCCGTTCTCTCAAAAGCGATGGTGTGGCGCAACTGGCATTGATCAGGTAACCCTCATCTCGGACCACAAATCTGTCTCCTTTGGCAAAAATTATGGCGTGCTTCTGGACGATCGCAGAATGCTGGCGCGTTGTGTTTTTGTTGTGGATAAGGAAGGTGTCATTCGTTACATTGAGCTGGTGCCGGAACTGGGAACTGAGCCGGATTATGATGCATTGATGGATGCCGTTAAGGCCCTGGTGTAAATTCTGGATCGCTTCCGGTAGCAGTAATAATTTACAGGATTTAATATGGCTATCATTACCGGAATTTTAGCGGAAATATGGAAATTGCTGGTGGAAATGGCACCCTATCTGTTACTGGGATTTGGTGTTGCCGGCGTGCT
The DNA here is from genome assembly GCA_030430345.1 of Calditrichia bacterium. Next base: position 4,140 of record JAUIFT010000328.1, read on the forward strand.
TCATATCTTCCTCCCGAAAGAAAAAGTCGCCCGTCATCTGGCGGATGATAATATAAAAGCAGTTTCAAAAGCGGCACTCCTTGGGGTGCCGCTGCCATTATGTTCCTGCGGGGTTATTCCCGTCGCAGCCCATCTTGAAAAGCAGGGCGCTAATCGCGGCCCGATTCTCTCATTTCTCATTTCCACGCCGACAACCGGTGCCGATTCCATCCTGGCGACATACGCTCTGCTCGGCCCGTTACTGGCTATTGCCCGGCCCATTGCCGCATTCTTCAGTGGATTACTGGCCGGTGGCATATCGAACGTGCTGGATAAAGAAACCCGGCCTGCAGCGCTTAAAGAAGAAGTATGCGTAGTGCCTCCCGATGAAGCAACCAAAGCAAAACCAGCATTGGCTGAGCGAGTCCGGGAAGTGTTGGAATATGCTTTTGTCGATC
>JAUIFT010000329.1 GCA_030430345.1 Calditrichia bacterium
CCCGATGCTGACCGGCTTAATGATGGCCGGACGTACTGGTGCAAAGATGGTCGCGGAAATTGGCAATATGGTTTTATCCAACCAAATAGATGCCCTGCGTGCCTTCGGCACTGACCCGATGAAACGCCTGATTGCCCCCCGGGTATTCGCTGTATTTATCGTGATGACGCCGCTGACAATCATCGCCGATATTGCCGGTATTCTGGCCGGCTGGGCAACCGCAGTTTTCCTCTCTGGCGCGGACCCGGAATTTTTCTGGCTCTCCATGCGCGGTGGCCTTTTTTTTAAAGATCTTTTTGTCGGCATCATTAAACCACCTTTCTTTGGCCTCTATATTGGACTGGTCAGCACCTACTTCGGCTACACCATCACTGGCGGCGCGGAAGGCATGGGACGCGCAGCGACTCAAACAGTAATGTTTGCATCCATCGGTATCCTGGTACTGGATTTTCTCTTAACCCTTTTTATCTTGGCCCTATACTAGGAGAGACGCATTGATCGCATTTGACAATGTCAATCTGACATTAAATAAACGACAGATAATAAACGATTTATCCTTTGAAATAAAGCCTGGGGAAATTGTCCTGCTCGTTGGCGGTAGCGGCGCCGGCAAAAGTACGATCCTGCGCTTGATCCTCCGGCTGATTCGCCAAAACAGTGGCGATATTCGCATTCTCGAGAAAAGTATCGGAAATCTCCCCGAGAAAGAACTCAATCGCGTTCGTCAGCAGATTGGACTGGTTTTCCAGGAAGGCGCCCTGTTTGATTCACTCACCGTCGAAGAGAATGTCGGCCTGTTTCTGATTGAAAATCTAAAGCTGCCGATGGAAGAAGTACACCGCCGGGTAACCAGCGTGCTGGAAGTGCTTGGCCTCAGCGAATTTCTCCACTATTTCCCCTCGGAACTCAGCGGCGGAATGAAGAAACGGGTGGCGATCGCCCGGGCCATCGTCAGCGATCCGAAAATATTACTCTATGACGAGCCCACTGCCGGGCTGGATCCGGTTACTGCCAAACGGGTAGTAAATCTGATTGACACCCTTCAGCATCAGTATCATGTCACCTCTCTTATTGTGACGCACGAAGTGCATTACTTTCTCGACATTGCCGATCGCCTGTTAATGCTGCGTCAGGGAAAACTGGTCTATAACGGCGTGCCGGACTTAGCAGTCCTGGAAGAATACGAAACTCCAGAAACATTCTCAATCAATCAATTAGGAAAAATCAATGGAAATTCATAATAGAAATCGCCCCATCAAGGTTGGGGTTACGGCCTTTATGATATTCGCAACGCTGCTTATTGCGCTCATTTTTTACATTATCGGCTCCAATCAGAAGATCTTCGATGATAAGTATCCATTGTACATGTTTTTGCCGAATGTACAGGCATTGGAACCGGGCGCTTTTGTCACGCTATCCGGTCTGAAGGTTGGCGTTGTTGGCAATCTGCAATTTTCCGAGAAGGACAACACTCAGGGCATTCTTATTCAGCTAAAAATTGCCAAGGCCTATAAGGAAAAAATCACCGCTTCTTCCGTTGCAACTATTAAAACGATGGGGATTCTCGGGGACAAATATGTCGATATTACCCTGGGGAATCTTGCAGACCCGGTGTTGAAGGATGAAGATTTCATCCAGGCAACTCCACCGCTGGATGCCGATGCGGTGATTGCCATGGCGAATAACACTATGAACAGCCTACAGCAAACGTTAGCGCAGGTAAGCATTATCGCCAATGCGGCGGTTCAGGGAGAAGGCTTGTTAGGCCTCCTGATAAAAGATCCCGCTGCCAAGCAAACCCTGTTGTCCACGCTAAATAACCTGCGCAGCATTACATCCCGGGTAGCTGCCGGCCGCGGCACCGCCGGAAAAATGATTCAGGATACCACCTTATTTCATTCCATTCAAACAACTATGGCCAGCCTGGAAAATATTTCGACGAAAATAGATCGTGGAGAAGGCAGTTTGGGTAAGATGGTTAATGATACAACTTTCTATGGCCGCTTTACCAGTATTACGGAAAGAACGGACCTATTGCTTTCCAAGCTGAACAGTAACGAAGGCACCGCCGGTAAGCTGATCAACGATGCGGCAATGTACGATCAGTTGCTGGAATTAAATACTGAGCTGGCCGACCTCATCAAGGATTTCAAAGCCAACCCGAAGAAATATGTGTCGCTGGAAATATTCTAAAGAAGAATCAAATGGTTCCGCCTGTTTAGCGGAACCATCCCCCCTGCGCTCCGCTAAAAACTAATCCCGCCATCCACGGAAATCACCGTTCCGGTAATAAACGACGATGCTTCGGAAGCCAGGAATAGATAGGCATTCGCAATATCTTCCGGTCGGCCTTTCCGACCCAGCGCGGTTTTATCAATCATCATTTGAATGACTTTTTCCGGGATAGTGTTAATCATATCAGTGGCGATGAATCCTGGTGCGACCGCGTTAACCCGAATACCGGCCCGGCCCAATTCTTTTGCCCAGGTTTTCGTCATCCCGACAACCCCGGCTTTTGTCGCGACATAATTGCTTTGTCCAAAGTTGCCATAAAGCCCTACCACCGAAGAAGCATTGAGAATCACACCCCCATGCCCCTGCTCGACCATGACATTTGCCGCGGCCTGTCCACAAAGGAAAACACCTTTCAGATTTACATCGATTACGCTTTGCCACTGTTCAAGGTCCATTTTTACCAGGCGGGCATCCGCAGTAATGCCGGCATTATTTACCAAGATATCGACTTTACCAAATGTTGCCTGCGCCCGGGCAATCATCCCGTTAACGTCTGCAGCGTCCGTTACGTCAACTTTTTCAAAAACGGCTTTTCCTCCGGAGCTTGTGATCGAATCCGCTAACGCTTTCCCAGCGCTCTCATTGACATCTGCCAACAACACCGCTGCCCCTTCACGTACGAATGTTTCCGCCGTTGTTCTACCAATACCGCAGGCCGCCCCGGTAATAATCGCCATTTTTCCAGCTAACTGCATTTCCGTTCCTTTCCAGTTAAAAAGTTACTTCAAGAATTTCAGATATTATGCAAGGGTAAAATCTCCTTTCACTTAGCAAGGATACTGAAGAATTTTCTTTGAAAAAAGAGACGGTGGGATAAAAATAAAAAAACCGGCTATCTCATAAGAAATGGCCGGTTGAATATCTGAAAACGATATTCTTTACTGACGATAATTCTAATATCCGTTTAGTCTGTCAGTTTGGGAATCCGGATAGTCTGACCGGGATAGATCAGGTCCGGATCTTTAATGACTTCCCTGTTTGCTTCAAAAATTACCGGATACTTCATTGCATTGCCATAATAGCGTTTGGCAATTTTAGAGAGGCTGTCTCCCCGTACGATCGTATAAAACTCAGCTTCCTCTTCTTCCTTTTCCGGAGGAGTGTTCAGGTTATCACCATTTACCTGGCTAACGCCTTGAACATTACCTGCAAGCAGAATTGCTTTTTCTTTTGTCGCCAAAGAGTCACAGTTACCAGACAGGTTCACAGCACCATCTTCAAAAGTTACCTGAAGATCGATAATCCGATCGCCTAATTCGGTAGTAAGCATATTTTGAATTTCTTCTGCTTCATTGCCATCCATTCCGAAAAGCTCTTTACCTTTGTCCACTAAGAAGTCAAAAAAACCCATTTCGTCACCTCATAAATTTTTATAATGCTGCAATAATTTAATACATCCTTGTCATAATCTACACTTCCATATTCAAAGCGTATGCCAAAAAGATTTGCGCTTCGAAAAAGATATTTTTTTCGTTCTAAATACTTTAAAAATAATGATACCTCAACAATATAAGCGGCAAAACTGTCCGTTTCAATCAATCAGATTTTTCCTGATTTTGGGGAAATCCCCCATGCAGAAAAAAACAATTGCGGGTAAAGACGCAGCTGACCAGGTGGTACTATCAGTCAACACGTAGAGAAATTCTCATTTTCTTCTAAAGCGTTCTAGACTTGATATCATGTTCCCTATGGATTTTCATTCAGCCAAATTCTTATGCGATATCACTCGGAGATGAAATTTGTCCCCCGGAGTGTAATATTATTTCTAGCGATCCAGAAAGGACATTAAACTGGCAGAAGATGCCGTCTGATGATAAGGAGCACCAGGAAATACTACTGATAAGAAGTCAGTAATTTTCCCCTTAATAAATCTTTTTCCTTTTCCGGAATAAACGCTGCTTCAAGCGCGTTTAAATTGCAGGTAAGAAAATCTTCTTCTTGCCAGCCGAAGACCGCCGCCAGTTTGTGATATTCCTGATTCAGACTGTTTTCCGGCAAGGCCCGGCCATCACAGTTTACCCCGACGGAAACACCTTTCCGGTATAAATCATCAATTGGATGATGTTCATAGCTGTCAAAGATATTTATTCGGACATTACAAATCGGGCAAACTTCCAGATGATTTTTTTCTGCGATCAGGTGGGAGATCAATCTTTCATCTTCGATACTTCGAACCCCATGACCAATACGACCTGGTTGTAAATGCGTTAGCGTTTCCCAAACACTTTTTGCACCAACAGATTCTCCGGCATGGGCTGTA
>JAUIFT010000330.1 GCA_030430345.1 Calditrichia bacterium
CGGGACGATCGTCTTGCCGCCCATACCGCCAATCTTGTCCAGATACGCCTGCGGGTCATCAACTTCGATGTAGACCGTTACCTGCGGCGTTTCGCCATCCGGTGCCTGAGCAACACCGCCGCCAATCGCGCCGGATTCCTGCCCCGCTTGAACCATGCCGTATTTCATGGGATTATCTGCATTGATTTCCCAATCAAAAACTTTACTGTAAAACGATTGTAACTTTTCGCCATCTTTACCTAAAATCTCAAAATGAACGACGGGTGCAGCCATAATAATACTCCTTTAGTTTAGTGGATTGAAATATTTTAAATCCACCACCTTGACCGATTTTTTCTACGATAGCCCGGGGATAATGTTCACAAATTTTCGGGCGAAAAAAAGTAAATTTATTATCACAGATTAAAATTTGAAATTCCTAATTCCTAATTCCTTTTACGCTTTTTGCAAACCATATTTCTGAGTCGCATAGCCGACGATTGCGCCAACGAGCGAACCGGGAAGAATGATCTGCCAGAAATAATTATTACCGGTTGCCGGATCTTCCGCGATAGCAAAGGGCAGGGTAATGAGAAAAGCAATAATCAGTCCGCCAATAATGCCAACTGGCAGCGAGTTCACTTTTTTTGCGAGAAAACCAATGGCAGTACCGGCGAGTAATCCCTTGAATGTTGATCCCATAATAATGGTCATCATCTGATCGCGCACTTCCGGGGTAAACCAGGCGGTTAATCCGTCAAAAAATCCCAATACCGCCCCTAACAAAATTCCTAAAACCAGTTTCGACATTTCCGTCTCCTTTGTTGTTAAATGATGCTTACTAACCTCTTTGAAATTCTATTCAACAAAAAAACTGAATCCTTTAAACATTTAACCAAATAATCATTAAATACCTAAGGATGAGGTAGGTAAGTATAAGTCCTACAAAGAACTTATACTTTTTAAAAAAACGCAGGGAAAGTTCAAGAATGTTCTCTTTGTAGGCGGAAATTGCCATATCATCAAGAAAATTATCGATATCACTGATTAATGCCTGCACAGCCGGATAGCGATCTTCCATCGCTTTTTGGCAGATATATTTCAGGGGTTTGGGGATGTTAACAGTTTTGCCCGACACTTGCGAGAGGCGCTGAAGAATCTTCTTCGCCGGCGCTGTTTCCCTGGTGATTTGCGGAGGTGTTTCGCCGCTGAGGAGAAAAAAGAGAATTGCTCCCAATGCATAGATATCGCTCTGCTGATTAATCGCAGAAATTTCCCCTGCCGCCTGTTCCGGCGCCATATAACCGGGGGTGCCGAGAATGGTGCCGCTGAGCGTGCGGGAGGCGTCTTTTGTTGAAAGTGAATCAGGGGCTTCGTTTTGAGGGTTTTGGGATGACGAAGATTGCTTGAGCACTTTCGCAATGCCCCAATCCATTACCAGGGTTTCCCCGAAATCGCCGATCATGACGTTGGCTGGTTTCAGATCCCGATGAATAACGCCATGGGCATGGGCAAAAGCGACCGGCTCACAGATCTTGCGAAAAATGCGCAGCCGCTCGGAAATTGCCGTGACGGTTTTGATCGCAATATCCAGCCGTTCTCCCTGCACATATTTCATGGTGTAGTAGACGCGCCCGTCGGATAGTGTGCCGACATCATGCACCGGAACAATGCCGGGGTGTTCCAGGCGGGCAATGATCCGCGCTTCTTCGATCATCCGTTCGCTCAGGTGATTGCGCTGATCAGGAATATCGAGTACTTTCAGGGCAACCTGCCGCCGCAGCCCGCTGTCTGCCACCAGAAAAACGCTGCCCATCCCGCCCCGGCCTAATTTTTTCCGCAGTTGATAACGGGTGGCGCTGAGGTCCGGCGCATCAGCAACCTCGCGAAGGTGATGGAGCATTTTATCCGAGAGCCAGTTCATTCGGGATCTTTTCCCAGTATCAGGCGGGCTTCGCTGCGAAATTCGGCATCATTGATAGTTATATCCCGCAATTTATCCAGCAATATTCGCCGGAATTCCCGGCGGGCAAAGGAGAGGTAATTCGTTACCTGGGTGACCGGGATATCGAAGCTGGCGGCGATCTCGCCATAGGCGGGAGGGTTGGCGCTATCCGGATTGAGATCGTACAGTTCGAATATCTGAAACTGTTGCATTTTCCCTTTCTGTTCGCAGAAATCCTTCAATGCATCAATGGTCAGAGCAAAGAGGCTGCGCAGCCATTCCTGATCGAAAAAGTCGTCCATAGACTCGGCATCGGGCAGCTGACGGGCGCTCAATTCTCCCTCGGCATTTTCGAAATCGAGGGAAGCGATATGCGTATTGCCACCGCGCTTCTGCCGGCTGCCGGCTTTCAATTCGTTAGAAATATAACGATCCAGGCAGGTGCGCAAAAAAGTGCGGAAGCGCGCACGCTTGGGATCAAATCCCTGAAAAAAATCCTTTTCCATCACCCGGGTGAAAAAGCCCTGGGTAATGTCCTTGGCATCTTCATTGGATTTTCCCCACTTAATACGAATGTATTTGTACACCGGTTTCCAGTAGCTGGCAACCAGCACCTCGTAGGCGCGAGTGCGTTCGTTGTCGTCACTGCTGCCGGCGGCGACAATCGCGGACCAGCGGGTTTGGGGAAAGCGCTCTTCCGCGCCTCCGATGCGGGTATCATCTGACATATAAGTTTCAACCTGCTGAGATGTTAGACAATGATTTAATCGATAAAGCCGCCAGTAATATCATAAACTTTCGGAAGGAGAAATGTTTTGCTGCAAAATTGAAGACTTTCTGACTCAATCACTAAATCCTTATTTTTCATTCGAATATAAGCGCTTTAAGATGAAAAAATCAATAATTTTCATGGGAGGCAATTGTGCTTTTCTGTTGGGAAACTAATCAGGAGGCATTATATTTTTCAGCTTAAAATCTTTTTAAATTTTTCGTTTATAATGCATGCGAAATATAAAATCATTAAAATCGGAAAGTTGGTAGACGGTTTTAATTTTGTGTAAAGTTGTTCAAAAGGAGAGGTTATGACGCACGCCAATACCCATGAGGAAAAAATTAACTGGACGGATAGCACGGCCTTTATTTTAGTGCATATTGCCTGCATTATGGTGATTTGGACCGGGATCAGCTGGACGGCGGTAATTACCCTGATTTTAACTTATGCGATCCGGATGTTTGCGATTACTGCCGGATACCATCGTTATTTTTCTCATCGCTCTTATAAAACGTCCCGCGTGTTTCAATTTATGATGGCTTTCCTGGGCAGCAGCGCCGCGCAAAAAGGACCGCTCTGGTGGGCGGCACATCATCGCCATCATCATAAGCACTCGGATACCGAAGAAGACATTCACTCGCCGCGCCGCGGATTTTGGTGGTCGCATGTTGGTTGGATTATGTGCGACAAATATAAATGCGCCCACATGAAGTTGGTGCACGATCTGACCAAGTTCCCGGAATTACGTTTCCTCGATCGCTTTCATATGATTGCGCCGGTCATTATGGCCGTCTCTCTGGCCGGATTAGGCTGGTTGTTGAATTATTATTTTCCGCAGTTGAATACATCCGGTTTCCAGTTGTTGATCTGGGGATTTTTTATCAGCACGGTTTTTCTGTATCACGGCACTTTTACCGTAAACTCCCTGGCGCACGTCATTGGCCGCCGCCGATTTGCTACCAGCGACGATAGCAAAAACAGCTTTTTTATTTCGATGATTACCCTTGGCGAAGGCTGGCATAATAATCATCATCGCTATCCCTCATCTGAGCGGCAGGGGTTTTACTGGTGGGAAATTGATATCTCGCATTATGTGCTGAAGATGCTTTCCTGGTTCCGGGTTGTTTGGGATCTGCGTAAACCGCCGAAGAAAGTCTACGCGGAAAACCGCTTCTTTAAGCGCCCCAGCAAACTGGTGAAAAGCGAGAAGCCCGATTAAACTTTTCGCTGCACGCTTGCGCCCGCAGCGTGGCCCGGGAGGTCCTGTTTTCCAACCCTGGCACATCGCAACCACGAATTATATCAATCATCGAAAGTCTGCCTGAGCGGCTTTCGATGATTTTCAAATCTTGTTCGAATAATCCGAAATCTTTCCTAAATTTACCGGCAGATGATCTTGGTTTAAGCCAAAAAGGATCAGCGGATGTCGATTGCATACCAAAAAGATGTCATTATCGCCGGTGGCGGTTTGGCTGGCATCGTTACCGCCATTGAGCTACTGAATTTGGGAAAATCCGTGCTGCTGCTGGAGCGGGACGAGCAAGCCGCTTTCGGCGGTCTGGCGAAGAAATCCTTCGGAGGAATCATGTTCGTCGATACCCCGCTGCAACGGCGGCTGGGCATCAAAGACAATCCCGAGCTGGCACTGGCCGACTGGCATTCCTTTGCAGTGTTTGAAGAGAGCGATTACTGGCCGCGCCGTTGGGCCAGGACCTATGTTGAAAACTCCCGGGAAATGATTTATGACTGGCTGACGCCGAAATCCATCCGGTTTATGCCATTGGTGAACTGGGCGGAAAGAGGCTTGTTCCGCCCGGGAAATTCCGTCCCGCGCTGGCATATAGCCTGGGGAACCG
>JAUIFT010000331.1 GCA_030430345.1 Calditrichia bacterium
CGGTTTTTTTCGGCGCTTTCTTTTCTTTCTTTTCTTTCTTTACGTCGTCGTCATCATCGTCATCGTCGCCGTCATCATCTTCTTCGTCATCATCGTCATCATCGTCGTCATCGTCATCGAATTCTTCCTCATCATCAATGTCGATTTCTTCTATATCACCTAAATCGTCATCTTCTTCTTCGTCATCATCGTCATCATCGTCATCATCCACCTTCATCGAACTGTATTTCTTTTCCAGTTCATCTTCGCTCAATTTTGAGAGAGCTTTATGGTTATCTTTGGTAAAGCCTGACATGAATACCTCCGCAAAGTCTTTGTTTTAGAAAATATCTAAATTTAATTTTCAATCGCTAAGAAATCCAAACACTTTATTTTTATCGTCGCTTTTACTGTTTATAATAGAGGGCTGAATTTTAAGAAAAGGATCGATATGCCGACGGAAAGAAGAGTTGAAAAGATGGCCCGGGTGTTAAAATACCGCCAGCCGGATTTGACTGTCATCTGCGAAAACATCCACGATTCACACAATGTTAGCGCTATTTTACGCTCCTGCGATGCTGTTGGCGTGGAAGACATTAACCTGCTTTATACAAATCAACCCTTCCCGAAAATGGGTAAAAAATCCTCAGCTTCCGCCAGAAAATGGATTGGTATTAATAGATTCACCGATGCCGCGGACTTAAAAAACCATTTAAATGCCTCCAACTTCACGATATATGCCACGCATTTAACAGCAAATTCCATTTCACTATATGATATAGACTGGACCGAACCCTCCGCGATTATTGTTGGCAACGAGCATGCCGGGGTTAGTGACGAAGCGCTGGCAATTGCCGATAAAGTTGTCCACATTCCGATGCAAGGTATGATCCAAAGCCTGAATGTTTCCGTAGCAACAGCTGTCATCCTTTATGAAGCCTGCCGGCAACGAATCATCTGTGGCAAATACCCGCATCCGGATTTAACCGCGGAAAAGTTGACATCTCAACTGCAAAAATGGGTAGAAAAATAGTTTTTAACAAATTGTGGAAAACCTGTTAAAAACTTGTGGGAAACCTGTGGGAACTGTCAAACAAGTGTGGAAAAAAGAGCCTTTTCTAACCATCGAAAAAGTTCTCAACATCTTTTTTAAACAATTTCCACGTTCATTTAACATTTTTTTAACACGAAAAGTCCCGGTTTATAGGGGCTGAGGCAGGTTTTTAACATTTCCCACACGGTAATAATAATAGTAGTAATCTTTTTAAAAGAAGTATTTTTAAAATATTATATTATCAGTTAGCGCAAAGCGCCCCTGCCAGCTTCTTTGAAAGCATATCTCCTTAAAGACATGACTGACTAATAGAGAGCCGTTGATTGATATATCGCCAGATCGTTTCGATATGATCCGTTAAGCTATGATCCCCATTCAGGAGAATTAAATCTGTTTGGGGATGGGCGGCTAAATATTCGATGCTGTAGTTATACGGAACTGATGTATCATTTAAGCCATGTATGATCAAGGCTGGTATTTGGCGGGTCAGTGCTTGCTGATCATATTGGGCGGCATCATTAAGGATGCCATAGTGCAATTTACGATTCTCCTGGTAGGCGTAATGGAAGATTTCCAGATAACCATCTTTTTTCCAGTTGGCGAGGATTTCTTTCTCCAGGCGATTAAGATAGCGCGTTAAAAATTGAAAGGCCGGGGCAATGAGGATCAACTCACTCACTTTCGATGCGTTCTCGGCATATAGCGCTGCCAGATAACCACCCATGCTGGAGCCGAATAAGGTCACCGGGCCATCCAGGGGGCTTATCAGCTGATCAAGCATTTGCAATTGATTACTGATGGTCAGATGTTCAAAATCGTCGCCGTTAAGATCGGGGGTATGCAATTTTAAGCCGGCCTGGGAGAAACGATCGCGCAGATAGCTCCCCTTGTAAGAATTGGCACCAGAACAAAAGCCATGCAGGTAAACATAATTCATGATCATTTCCTCGTAAGAATTCGCCGGATATTGTTGGAAACTTCCGCAAATATCGCTATTATTTTTTTCGGATGGAAAACATCCGCCTCAACTGTATATAATTTAACGACCCAATGTCGTTTGCGAAATATTCCCGAACAACCGATTCTTCATTAAAACGGAAAATTTATGGCTAAACGGAAAAAGAAAACGCCTCCCCCGCGCCCCGCGCCCCGGAAGAAAGCAGCTCGCACAAAGCGGCAATCATTATCAGCAGCGCAGAAAAAACGGTTATATTGGGCTTCAGGCGGATTGGGAATACTCATTCTCTTTATCTATGCAGTTACCAGCTATGAATCTTACGCCTCTCTGTATGACGCCACCTACGTTGGCAGCGAACGCTGTGGCGATTGCCACACGCAAGTGTATGCGGAATGGGAAGAGAGCCCCCATGCCTGGATGACCCGCAAACCTTCGGAAGCATCGGTGGTCGGCAACTTCGATAATTTTAATTGGCATCTCCCGGATTCCGCCCGGCTTTCCCCGGCTGACGAACGCGCCGTTGCCAAAATGATGCGTGAGGGAAAAGATTATTACATGGCCCTCTGGCATTCCGGGGATAATGCCTACAAGCGTTTCAAGGTGGATTATGTCGTTGGCTATCAATACCGGCAGACTTATTTGACCCGGGAAAAGGGCGGTGTTTTAAGACGGCTGCCATTGCAATGGTCGGTAGAGCGGCAGGAATATTTTCCTTACTGGAATATGCAGGAGAAGAGTTTACCTTCCGCCGATGATTTTCATATACAAATGCAAAGCCAGAATTCGGCCTGGAATCTCTTCTGCGCCCGTTGCCATACCACAAACCTGGATATTACCCGGAAAGACATTGCGCATACGGTTGCTGATGTTTCCTGGACGGATGCCGGCATCGGCTGCGAAGCCTGCCATGGCCCGGGCAGCCAGCATACCAATTATTTTGAAGGGAATTATATTAACCGTATTGCTGCTTTTGCCAATAGCAAGCTGCGTGGAGAGCCGGTTGCGTATATCGCTACGGCGAATAAGCTTAGCAAAGGGCAGGACCTCAGCGTTTGCGCCCGTTGCCATGGGGCGGATATTTACATGGGCACCACGGATATTTACCGCATTTATGAGCCGGGCTATAGCCGCATCGGAAAAACCAACGATCTTTCCGATCACTTTAAACAAGTGCCGCTGCAAGCCAGCCGAAAAGTGCCCACGGTGGAATGCTGGGACGATGGCCGCCCGAAAGGAATCGGCATGCTCTTTCGATCCTTTATTGAATCTGCCTGTTACGAAAAAGCGGAAGTGCGCTGCTACAACTGCCATAATCCCCATGACAACAAATCACCGCGGGCAACCGGCTTGTTAAAACCATCGGAAATCAGCAATAGTTACTGCCTCAGTTGCCATACCAATTTGGAAGGAAAAATTGCCGAACACACCAAGCATACGCCCGGCAAGGAAGGTAGCTTTTGCTATGATTGCCACATGCCGAAGGATATCATGAATATTGTCGGTGGCACGCTAAAATTCAGTCGCACTCATGACATGAGTTCGATCCCTAATCCGGAGAACAGCATTCGTTTTGGCGTAAAAGGATCTCCGAATGCCTGCAACGATTGCCACAGCGATCAAACCCCGGAATGGTCGAAGAAGAAATATCAGGAATGGTGGGGCGGCAGCCGGGAAACAGCGGCATTACAACCTTAGTAAAGCCGATTGGAAGTTGAACAACTAAATTTGGAATATCCAATAGCCAACTCTCAATGTTCAATATCGAAGTAAATTCCTGCTTCCAAACGGGTAAATCTTTAGATCTTTTCCTTCAACATTGGACATTTTAGATTGAGGATTGGACATTAAAAGAGATATCATCTCAGTTTATAATGGGCATTTGCATTGCTAAATATTTTCGTCCTGTTGAAAATAAGTAAGCACTCCGGTAGTAATCGCCGCAGAGGAAAAATCTTCGCCTTTGATGGGCTGCCCGTTTAACCTGCTCAGCATCGATAGCTGGCCAATATGAGTAAGGACATCGGCCAGTGGACCCTGTAGCAGACGCTTCGAAAAATTCATATTCAGCTCCGTCTCGGAAAATACTTTGTCTAGCGCAGCTAATTCTTGATTAACCCTTTTAATCTCCAAATCAAAACTGAGTTCTTCCGGCTTTTCAGTGATGAACCGTTCTTCCTGAACGAAAATTCTTGTCCACCATAATACATGATAGATATGATGGATAATTTCGGTCGTGCTTCTGCTCCCTTTTCCCAAACTGAAACCGGCAAAATCTTTCCCGGCAGCACTAACGGATTTTTGAAATCGGTATGCAATCGTTGCCAGGGTATGCCTTAAATACTCGTTTTTAGTTGCTGGCATTTATTCCCCCTTTAATAATATTTTAAGAATCAATGTGGAAGTTCCCCGGAGACCGGCTTATCTTCAATCCGCAGAAATTTTTCAATCTCCTGCTCCAGATACAGCGCTTTTTCCGGCTCATCCAAACCGGTAACTAGCACTTTTTCTTCACCGCTTTTTAAGGTGGCATGTAATTGGTAAGTAATGGTGGTATTG
>JAUIFT010000332.1 GCA_030430345.1 Calditrichia bacterium
AAAGTAAGCTCAAGCCAAACACGCCCAGTCCAACGACGCCAAGGCCCATCACTGATCCGCCGGCAAAGGCGATTTCCAGTGCCTGACCCAGCCCGTTACGAGCGGCGTTAGTAGTGCGCACATTCGCTTTCGTAGCCACTTTCATTCCAATAAACCCGGCCAAACCGGAACACAAAGCACCTGTAACAAAGGCGACAACAACAAAGCGGCCGCTGCCTTCATTGGCTAAGAATAAAAGTACTGCGACACACACGACAAAGATAGAAAGAATCCGGTATTCCGCTTTCAGAAAAGCCATCGCACCCTCAGCAATATGTTTGGAAATCCGGTCCATTTTATCCGTTCCGATTTCCTGCTTTCCAACCCATGCGGATTTCCAGAAGGTATAGAGAAGCGCAAGCACTCCAGCCCCTAAACTCAGATAAATCATCGTATCTGCTGTCATTTTACCTCCTGTGACAATCTTTAGTTAAGGTTAATCTATGAGATTTTTATTATATATATTCATCGACTTCGTGATACCATTCACAATAAAAGATTCTATAGCGTCAGCGGCTCCATCTATGACATCTGGTAAATATTTTTGTTCGCTTCTATTGAATGGGGATAAAACGAATGATTTGGCAACTTTGAACTGATTGCCAATTCCGATGCGCAGGCGTGAGAAATCTTTGGTTTGCAGGCTCTCGATAATGGAAACCAAGCCTTTCTGTCCTCCGGCGCTGCCGGAAGGGCGCATCCTTAAAGTACCAAAAGGGATATTAAAATCGTCGACAACAACCAACAAACCGGATAGATCGTCAATTTTATAAAAGGATAAAACTTCCTGAACTGCACGGCCGCTTAAATTCATATATGTGGTCGGCTTAATTAGTAGTACCGGAGATGATTGAATTTGAATCTTGGAGTGAAAGTAGGCGCCCCGGCCTTTTCGAAAATCTCCGTTGGCGCGTTCGTTTACCCGATCAACCGCCATAAAGCCAACATTATGACGGGTCTTATTATACTGCTCTCCTGGGTTTCCAAGTCCTACAACGATAAACAACGGTATCCTACAACATTAAGCAAGCCACCAACATGGCATCGTTATTCTTCAGTTGACTCTTCAGTTTCTTCGCCATCTTCAACTGCTGCTTCTTCGTCAACTTCCTCTTCCTCTGCTTCAGCCAGTGCAGCTTTCGCAAGCTCAACTAAAGCAACAGCTTCCGAGGGATCGTTTAAGATTTCGACATTATCGAAAGACAGGTCGGAGATATGGATCGAATCACCAATACCCAGCTCGCTAATATCAATGTGAAGATTGTCAGGAATATTTTTCGGCAAGCATTCGATATTCAGTTCGCGAAGAATCTGCTGCAAAACGCCCCCCTGCTTTAAACCAACCGGGGTGCCGTCGAAAACAATCGGCACAGCAATCTGTAATTTTTCACCCATTTTCACACCCAGTAAATCGATGTGAACTACTTCTTCGGTAATGGGATGATACTGAATATCTTTCACAACACACTTCAACGGCTTTTTTTCATTCTCCAGGGCAAGATCAACCAAACCGCGAGCGTGATTTACAAAGGATGTCAATGCTTTCGAATCAAATACAAGCGGCATTGCATCTTCGCCATGATGATAAAAAACGCCGGGGGTCATGCCGTCACGGCGGAAACGGCGAGAGTTAGATGTACCCAGGGCTTCTCTTTTTTTCGCTTCTAATACAACTGTAGACATGATTACTCCTTGTGACTAAATTAAAAAAATGCAAGCAGAAACTCTACTTGCACATTTTAATTCGCGTTGAAACAGCTTATTAAAAAGTAGCTGGGGTACTAGGATTCGAACCTAGGAGTGCCGAGACCAAAACCCGGTGCCTTACCACTTGGCTATACCCCAGTTCAAACAAAATGATTGCGATGCAATCATTGAAACGGCACGAATATAATATGACATTACCGGGTTGTCAAGCCAATAATGAAAATAGTATTCCCGAAAAATGCTTCAGAATATTTCTGTTTTTAAGATAGATCTTTAGCAGCATTTATCTGCCTGATAAGGGTGCCTTGTCCGTGTACAGTGCTAATTTCAGATATTAAAATAAACAAATTTTATAATTAGCACACGGTTTGTATTTAGCCTATTTATTTAGTAAAATACGCGCTTTGTTATTGTTATTTCAGTGTTATAAAATTATTCCAGGCGTTAAATGAAAAAAGAGTCATCCGGCAACCTTTCCCTCTATATCAGATTAATAGGATATCTGCGTCCCTATATTAAACATATTATATTGGTACTGGTATTCAATTTCTGCTATGTCATCCTCAATGCACTCTCCGCCTGGATGGTCGCGCCGGTAATACAAACGATATTCAATACTGAGAAGCAAGTTGAGTCTACGGTTACACCGGGTCAGGAAAATGCAGAAACTGCCGAAGAAGCACCCAGTAGTCTTGATATCAATACCTGGTTAAAACGGGAGATGCGCCAGTGGCTGCACAGGGACGATCCCCGGGAAATGCTCAAGTTGCTCTGTATTTTCGTGATTATCACCTTTACCTTAAAAAACTGTTTTGCTTTTGCGGAATTCTTTTGGGTCAGCTACATCGAACAACGGGTAATCAAAACCCTGCGGGAAGAGGTTTATCAACATGTCATCAATCAGCCGCTCAGCTTTTTCAACCGGAATGAAACCGGAAAGTTGATTTCGCTGATCACCAATGATATCAATGCCGTAAATGTTGCCATCAACCGCAGTTTCACAAAGATTATCCGCGACCCGGTATTGATCTTCCTCTATGTATTCATTCTTTTCAATATCAGTTGGCAATTAACGTTAACAGCCCTGATTGTCTTCCCGATATCAACCGCAGTGATCCAGAATATCGGACGAAGCTTGAAACGCAAAAGCCGCCGCGTGCAGGAGAGAATTGCCAATCTAACCGGTATATTACAAGAAACGATCTCTGGTATTAAGGTTGTTAAGGCTTTCGGGATGGAAAACTATGAAAGCCGGAAATTTAACGGTGAAACCATGCAGCACTTTAAAGCCACCCTGCGGCAGGTTCGCCTCAATCGCCTCTCTTCTCCCCTATCGGAAACGCTTGGTGTTGCCGTCATGACCCTGGTTCTCTGGTATGGCGGGAATATGGTTTTAACCGGACAATCGCTGGACTCGGAAGATTTTATGCGCTTTGTTATTTTCCTCTTTATGATGATGGAGCCGATCAAGAGTCTCGGAGAATTGAACAACAATATTCAGATAGCCCTCGCCTCCGGGCATCGCATTTTTCAATTGCTTGATACGCCAAATACCATTGTTAACAAAGCGGATGCAATTCCCCAAAAGTCTTTCGAAAAGGCGATTGAGTATAAAGATGTAAACTTCCGCTACAATGAAGACGGTGAGGCGATCTTAAACCAGGTCAATATTCGTATCGAAAAGAATCAGAAGGTTGCCTTTGTTGGCAGTAGTGGTGCGGGAAAAACAACTATGGTCAATCTCCTCCCGCGCTTCTATGACGTTCAGACCGGCAGCATTCAAATCGATGGCACCGATATCCGCGACATGACTTTAGCCAGTTTGCGGCAATTGATGGGCATCGTTACCCAGGAAGTGATTCTCTTTAACGATACCGTCCGCAACAATATTTCTTACGGCGGCAGCAATTATTC
The DNA here is from genome assembly GCA_030430345.1 of Calditrichia bacterium. Next base: position 3,661 of record JAUIFT010000332.1, read on the forward strand.
CCAGGCGGAAATCGAGAAGGCCGCGAAACTGGCGAATGCCTACGACTTTATCATGCAGCTCCCGGAAGGCTTCGATACCCAGGTCGGTGAGCGGGGCATTTTGCTTTCCGGCGGGCAGCGCCAACGCCTCTCCATCGCCCGGGCGATTCTGAAAAATCCTCCAATACTCATTTTTGATGAAGCCACTTCTTCCCTGGATTCTGAATCAGAATTCTTAATTCAGGAAGCAATTGAGAATTTAATGAAGGAGCGCACCGTGTTAATGATTGCTCATCGCCTTTCTTCCATTATGAATTCCAATAAAATTTTCCTGATGGAAGACGGACGGGTAATCGATGAAGGCAGTCATGCCGAGCTTTTGGAGCGCTCTGATCGCTATCGGCGACTCTGTGAGCTGCAGTTTAATGGTTGACGGTTTACAGTTATCAGTTTACAGTTGGCAGTTATCAATTTTTAGGTATTGATTGAGATGTGTTGGATGAATGTTTTTTATATGAATAGTGTTCGGCAAGAGACCTGGGGGGGCGTGGAGAAATGGATGCTGCTTTCTGCCGGTGGGCTGCAGTCCAAAGGGCATCGCATTTTCGCCGGGGCCCGGCCGGATTCTATTTTTATCCAACGCTGTAAAGCAGCCGGTTTTGAAACATTCCCCCTGAAAATTGGTATCGACTTTGGCCCGGTTAACATTGCCCGAATGGCCGCAATTTTTCACAAACATAAAATCGATGCTATCGTTGCGAACCTGAACAAAGATGTAAGAATGGCGGGCATTGCCGCCTGGCTGGCCGGAAGTCCACCATTGGTTGCCAGGGCCGGCCTGGCGATATTGCCAGACAATACCAAATACCGCCTCACTTATAAACATCTT
>JAUIFT010000333.1 GCA_030430345.1 Calditrichia bacterium
TTGCCGGCGCTTTTCTCGACGTTTAATTTATTAAAAGCACCATCAGCATTCACAATAGACTGATCGCCACTCCCGTTTAGCACAACGACTCCGTTTCCGGCAACAAAAACACCGTTGTTAACCCAATTCCCGTCGACAAGGATCTTACCACTACCCTCAACAATCAGCGAGTCACCATTGCTAATTACAATCGAGACCTGCCCATGGATCAATCCCTGGCAGATGAAAAGGGCCCAGAAAAGTGCGGCTATTTTTTTCATAATATCCCCTTAAGGTTGAATAATTTTTTACAAGCTTATGATTCACTGGTAATTTTATCATCAGCGTAATATTTCTTCAGGCCGAACAGCGAGATAATCATGACGATCCCGCCGGATATTTCCCAAATCAAAGCCTCCGGAATTTGAACGGCGCTGAAAAATTGCGGTAAATCGCCATATTGCCCGGAAAAACAAAAAACACCGATCAAGATTGCGATGAGGGCAGTTTGTGATAGTCCAGAAGATTTTTCCCCGCTGACATTTCTATTTTCCATTTCACGCTTCTCTGAATTGTCATTTTTAGCTGATGCGTTATTTATTATCAGGTCTCTTCAATCTAGTAAAAAAGCACTGCATTGACCTTACACTGACAGGACAAAAACTTACACTTTTGAGACATTTGCCGGAAAATGGGGAATTTTTCATTTTTTTCGGGTAAAATTCCCTTGATTTACCCTACCTGCCTGACAAGCAGGAAAAGGCTTTGTGCAACGGACTGTGGAAAGAAGGGAGATGAAAAAATTTGCCCCGCCACAATTACAATTGCCTATCTGCAATATCTTGATTAAGTTACTCCTCGTTTACCAAACCGTCGAGATGATCCGTATACAATTGTAGGAGCTTACAATGGGTGCAGACGTTAATGATGTTCCCTTAAAACCCGAGCAACAACGGCGCTATATGCAAAAAGTGCTGGAAGAATTACGTGCACTCGATTATATGCTGAAGCACAATCTGATCGAGTCCGATACGCAACGTATTGGCGCAGAACAGGAATTGGTGCTTGTCGATCGCGCCTGGCAACCGGCGCCCATTGCCCTGGATGTTCTCCCGGCAATTAAAGATGAGCGGGTGGTTAACGAGCTGGCCCTGTTCAATTTGGAATACAACAGCGATCCCCTGTTATTTACCGGCGACTGCCTGTTCAAGCTGGAGAAACAGCTTGTTCACACTTTAAAAAAGATTCGTAAAACTGTTCAGAAATATGATGCCGAAGTGATTATCACCGGCATCCTTCCCTCATTGGCAAAGACAGACCTTGGCAACCATAATCTGACCCCGCGGGCCCGCTATTTTGAGTTGGATAACGCCCTTAGGAAACTGCGCAATGGTGATCCTCTGAAAGTGGCGATTAAAGGGATCGATGAATTAAATATGGAATCCGATACGATAATGACGGAATCCTGCAATACCAGTTTCCAGGTGCATTTTCAGGTGACGCCGGAAGATTTTGCCCGGTATTACAATATCTGTCAGGCAATAGCCGGGCCGGTGCTGGCCTCTGCGGTTAACTCCCCGCTGCTGCTGGGCAAGCGGCTTTGGCGGGAAACACGCATCGCCGTATTTCAACAGGTGCTGGACACCCGCAATGCGCAGTCTTTTCCCCGGGAATTGAAACCGCGGGTGCACTTTGGGAATCGTTGGGTGAAATCATCGGTGATAGAAATTTACCAGGAAGATATTTCCAATTACCGCACCGTTTTTACCGTCGATGATGAAGAAGACGCCTTTGAAAAAATCCATGCCGGCATTCCCCCGAAATTAAAAGCATTGCAACTATTTAATGGCTCTGTATATCGCTGGAATCGCCCCTGCTATGGCATTACTGATGGTAAGGCGCACCTGCGTATCGAAAACCGCTGTTTCCCTGCCGGACCGACGATTATCGATGAAATTGCCAATGCCGCTCTCTGGCTGGGGCTGGTAAACGGTATGGTCGAAAAATATGAAGATATTACTCAGCGGATGGATTTTGATGTTGTTTACGAAAACTTTTTTGCCGCGGCGGCCTACGGTCTGGAAACCCAATTCTCCTGGCTGGACGGAGAAATTATTCCGGCCAGTCGTCTGATCATCGATCAGTTGCTGCCGATTGCTGCCTATGGCCTGGAAAAGGCCGGCATCGTCGCCAAAGACATCGACCGCTATCTGAGCATTATCGAAAACCGCTGTCAAAGTGGAAAAACCGGCGCCCGCTGGATCCTGGAATCTTTCTCAGCCCTGAAAACCAAGGGCAATGTCGACGAACGGCTGAGCGCAGTGAGTGCTGAAATGAATGTACGCGAAAAGGAAGGAAAGCCAGTGCATGAATGGACACTCGCCCAGATCGAATCCGGCGATTGGAAAGGCAGCTATCAGCGGGTAGAGCAGGTGATGTCCCGTGATTTTCATACCGTCGGCCCGGAAGATCCGATTGACCTGGTAGCCAGCCTGATGCTCTGGAACTACGTGCGGCACGTTGCCGTCGAAGATGATCATCATAAATTATTGGGCATTATTTCTTACCGCTCAATTTTGAAGATTCAGTTAAATGGTAAATTACCGCAAGGGGAACACCCGATCGCAGCCCGGGAACTAATGGTAGAAAACCCGCTGACAATCGACCCGCGCACCCCGGTGCTGGAGGCGATGAATATGATGCGTAAGAAAAAGCTCGGCTGCTTACCGGTAGTGAAAAACGGTAATTTAATCGGTATGCTCACCGAAGCAGATTATACTAAAATCGCCGGGGAACTGCTCAACGAGAAGTTACGCAGCTAACGTATAACTCAATCCGCTTTTACCAGATAGTCCACCGCCTGCCCGGTGATGTATTCTCCCAGGGCCCGGTACGCCTCAAACTGGGCATCATCAAAGAATTGATCTCCCACGGTGGATTGATGCGGAAATTGCGGATTGGCCTGCAGATAATTTTTAATATGCACCGGCAAATTCATATTATCCGGCTCACTCAATGCAGCTTTGATATAAACCAAATCTCCCGTCGTTCCTTCCGGGTAGTATACTTTTCCACTCACCACGCTCACTTCACTGTAAGTGCTTTTTTCATCTTCCCCGCCAGCCGGCTTTAATGGCTCCAGACGAATATCAACCTGGATATTTTCTTCCACAAAAGCCATCCTGACCGCATGGTTAAATGATTCAAAACTGTAATTGCGATCCTCTTCGAAATCACAAACGACGATTGTCTGACAACGCCGTTGCAACAAGGGGAAAATACCGAGGTTATCGCCGGTATGTCCTCCATCGGAAACATTCACCCGCCGGTCCCGCGCATCGGACTGTCCGAAAAGTTCACGGAATAAAAACTTGGGCCAGAAGGTTAAATTTTTTTCCGGGTTAACCATCTTATCATCTTTACAGTAAAACCAGGGATTCGCCATCCAAAAACCGAGACGAATATTAAACAGCGTCGCTAAAAAGGCTTGCGCCCAAAAACTGTATAATCCCATTGCGGATGATGCCGCAGCGCCGGAGATGGCTATTGCACGGGCAACCTTGGTACGCCCGTTGCGATAATCTTTGGTCTTTACAAATCCGGTTGCGGAAGATCCCACATAAAGCGGGGAAAAGATAAAATGATCCGATTGCATCGTTTTTCGCACTAATTCCTGAGTGCCTTGCAGATTCAGGGCAGCAACGATCAGATGATATGGTCCTTTGTAAGTATTTCCCAAATCCTTCAGCTTCAACCGTTCGTTGTTTCGCAGGGTCACCTGCGGCATCCCCTGTTTATGGGAAAGGTCGTTACGTTTCACCCGCGCATCTGTTTTGAAATAAGTTTCGCTGAGGCGGTCCCGATAAAAATAGTGCGGCGATACCCGGTTGGCATCCACCAGCATACCGAGAAACATCAAAATACCGCAGGTTATCAGGATCACCAAACCCGCTCCTTGTAAAAAGGTCATTTCTAAATGGGGATAAACATTCGCCAGCAGCACTTCCGAAGCAGTGCTGAAGCTGATGGTAATAATAACCGCAACCATCAATGTCAGAATTTGCCGGTAATAGCGGCCGGCGAATTTCAGAAACATACTGTTTTTACTGACCCCGCCCTTTAGTAAAAAATATCCGATGAGTAGGGTTAGCAGCGTCCACCAGAAACGAAAGTCGAAATACTCCAGGGAGAAAACAAACACCAGTAAAATCGGCAAGGCAACGGAAACGATAATCCCGTAAAATGTCGCCCCATGAATACCATTGTGCAAAGAACGCCGGCTGCGCGAATGATTTTTTCCGAATACTTCCCGCAGGTGAATAACCAGCACTGCCGCGGTTTTACCGCCAATCGCGAACCCTAGCGGCATAAATAAAATCGCCAGGGAGTTATCCTCCCAATTTTTATTCAGCCAATTAAAATGTTCAAGCAGCGGATCCAGCCAGCCGGCACTGAGCATTGTGCCGTAAACCCATACCAGTGCAGTTACCGAGAGTACCGAACTCCAGTTGAAGCGCCGGATAAATCTCGCCTCATAA
>JAUIFT010000334.1 GCA_030430345.1 Calditrichia bacterium
TTTTTTGCCCACCAAAATTATGCTCGGACGGAAATAATGACGCCTTTAATGCCGGTGCAATTGTGCCATTTCCGATTAATGGAATTGTTATTAAAGAATCATTGAGATCAGAATTACGAATATCCAATAATGCCAAACGCAACCCCGGCTCGGTTGGGGAGAAAACAACCTCGACAGGCAAATTTCCTCCCGGAGCAATTACAATTGGTAAGTCGGGGTGAGATTTAGTAAAACCTGCATCACTATCAATTCGTATTGAAATACTTCCTATTTCCAAATCACCATCGCCATCATTAGCTACTTCAATAGCCAGAGAAGAATGTGTATCTTCTTCAACATTGCCAAAATCCAGGAACTGCGGAGTAACTTTTATCCGCGCTTCCGGGTCGATAATATCCGGATTCGGCAATTGAACCGGGCTGGTAAAGCCGGCACTATTGGTCCGTTGCTGGCGATTACTAAAATTGCTCAAAGATTGATTATTATCACCCGTTAAACTCCAAAGCAGATTAGCACCGGCAATGGGACGCCGCTCGTTCCCACGAATGCCCTGCAGGCTCAGCACCATGGAGCTTCTTTCGAGCGGAAAATTCATCGTTAGTATCACTTCAAGTAGTATATCTTCACTAAAGGGGGAAACAATCTCCCGGGAAACCACTACCTGCCCCTTCAGGGTTTCCACCAATGGCAAAATATTGGCGGGATCGAGCGGCAGCGGTTCCAATAGCTTGCCACGAATCCAGAAAGATTCGATGCCATTCACTTCCCGTGCTTCGGTTTCCGCACAGTCTGTTTCCAGCAGCACGCGTCCGCTGCGGGTTAAGCCATCCGTGCTGTCCGGGTCCGGGCCAAGCACTTCTTCGTCACACCTTTCCAACACGTTGCCAAAAGAGCGCCAAACTTTACCATCCCAGTATTCCCAGGTAAGGTCCAGTCTTTCTCGGCCGCCAGAGTGCAAATCAAAAAGTACTCGCAGTGAAGTCTTGCCGGTGAGGGAAAGCAACTGCTGATGCGCCAGATAGAGATAATGCTCCGTTGGTTTCATCGCGCTGAACAAGCGATAAGGTTGCCCATCAAGCTGCGCCTGGGAATGATTATTGTATTCATCCCGGGCGGCATTGATGCTGAAAACTTCCGTTAGTTTTGCCGATGATAACCCAATGGATTTCTCGGTCTCAAAAATAATTTGCTCGTTAACCCCGGGTGGTGGAGGCGCTGCCAATTTTGCCCCCTCCAACACGCGTCCATCCTCCGCAAGTTCTCCTAATTGAAAAACGAGCGGTGCGCGGGCCGATCGCGCCGGCAACAAACGGATGCCCAATGTTTCCAGGAAAGCCAGGAGGTTTTTGTCGGGAACGTGATTCATACGCTGGATGATTGTTTGCATGTAGCGCGCAAAAATCCGCATTAAGGCATCGCCGACGCTTTTGGATGCTGGCAGCCACTCCGGTACAAACCCCGGATATCTACGTTTCAACTCGGCGATTATAGCGGCCGCATCGCGAGAATCCATCATTGGAGGAGTCGTTTGTTTCATTAGCGTTGCCCTTCTAGCAAAAAGAACGGATAAACCAGGTTATGCCGGGAATTTGTCGTACGCACCCGATAGGATATATCGATCAATAATGTGTTGCGTTCTGTAGCATCGGTAGTCACAGTTACATCCTCAAGGTCGATACGGGGTTCCCAGTCTATTAAGGCTTGTTCGACTTCATAACGAACCAGGGCCATCGTTGTTTTATTAACCGGTTCGAAAACCAGCGTATATAATCCGGAACCAAAATCCGGGCGCATTACCCGTTCCCCCCGGGCAGTTCCGAGGATAATCAAAATTGCCTGACGAATATCTTCTTCGAAAACGGCAACATTCAGGGCGCCATTGTTGCGAACATTTGTCGGGAATCCCCATCCAATTCCCAAAAAGGCTTTTTCCAAGTTGCGTGCTGCCATCTGTTATCCTCCGATCATCACATTTGGTGCGCCAGCGATAATCGGCGCGCCACAGCCAGATGTATCGCCCATTCTCGCGGCTGGCCGCCCGCCAATTAGAACGGTCGCACTGCCTTTAATTATCGGCGTTGGTGGATGTGGCCCGGCCAACGGTGGCATGGTGCAGGCATGATTATCACCAACGACGGCTGCCGGCTGCCCGCCGATCAAAACAGTTGCCACGCCCGGACCTACAATGGAACCAGGATGGCCGGTAGGGTCGCCCACTCTTGCTGCTGGAGGCATACTTATTCTCCTAATTAATTTTAACCAACGGCGCCTGCACATTGCAGATACCAGCTGATTTTATGTCCGTCTTCGCGGCGCCATTAATTTCCACATTCGCGCCCTCGATCTTTATATTCGCGGCTTTCATTTCGATACCGACCGCCGCCTGCATTTTGATGGATTGACTGGCATTATCCAGGGTGATGGTCACCGAGCCAGCGAGATTACTCAACTCTATCTTCAACGGGTCCATTGTAATTTTTTGGAAAGTACTTGTTGAAATCGTTACCGATTGTTTAATGTCATCAAACTCGACATCATGGCCGGTAATGGTGCGAATATGACTCTTTCCCAGTAAGGGTGTAAATTCCGGAGGGGATTCCTGCAAGTTCCACATCACCCCGAGCACATACGGCAATTCTATATCTCCTTGTTCGAAGGCAACCAGGACTTCGTCATTCATTTTCGGGATAAAATAAAAGCCATAGTTTAATCCTGCTGCCGGGACCGCCACACGCGCCCAACCGGAGATATGCGCCTCATTATACCAGGGCAAGCGAACCTTAACCCGTCCTTGCCCCAATGGATCGAGGACGTCTGCGACAATTCCTACGGCAACACCATAGAATTTTTTTTGGCTCTCTTCAATAATGCTTTCAACGGCGCCGACTAATCCTTCGCTCATCCAAATACCTCCGGTATTATTTCGCGATTAATATTAAAACTGGTTTTATATCCGCTGCTGTCGATCGTATGGCTGGTGCTGTTAATGCGATAATTGCCGCTAAACTCCGACCCGACCCCACCAATATTAATGACCATTCCGGAACGCACTTCCGGATCCCCTATCACAGAGGCACTACCTGTTAACCGATTGTTTATACGGCCTTTAAGCTCGGAAAACGCTTTAATCAAAACATTGGCAAAATCCGTCGGGTCTTTGATGGGCTGATCCAAAAATTTGAAAGCCGGTGAGCCCGAATCCACTGCTTCCGCCAGACCCGGTTGCACATTAATCCGCAGTCGCTCATCACCAAAATCCCAGCCAACGGTAACCACAAAACTGAGTTTCAATTCCCGTAACCAGATTTTAACCGAAACTCCCTCGATTTGACCAACGACAGAAAGGCGCGGAGAAAAATCCATCAAATTCTGTCCGTATTTCAAATTCATTGCCGGTTGAAATTCCCGAAAAACCTTGAAGATCAGGTTTCGTTTGTCTACCCGAAATTGCACGCCGGAGGAAACAGCCATTTTTCGTAAAAAGTCGAAATCGGATTCACCCTGCTGCATTTTCGGTTTACCAAGTAAAATTGCTAATGCGGATAGTACGGCGGAGCTTGCTGCGTCCGTCATTGGAATCAGCCCATGCTGAATGGCTAAGAAAAGAACAATTGATGGATCGGGAAATGTCCCAAAGCTGGTTTCTTTTGTTCCGGACATCAACTTATAACCAAAGTCCGATGCCTCCACTGTCAGGCTAACAGCGCCATTTGAAAAAGCGGCGGAACGTCCGGTAATCTCCCCAATAAACACTTCCTCCAATGGCTTTCCGGCATAACCAATGGAAAGGCTCAGCTCATTGTAAAGGTTAAACAACGGGTTTTCCATCAATGTCATCGCCGAGTCAAACACCTGTAATTCCACCTTATCAGTTTCTTTGACAGCATCATCAAATTTTACGCTGATGATCGAATGGCGAATAGCCGCGGGCAGTTTTTCACCATTGATTTTGATGATGAATTCCGGTGCATATTGCGGGTGAAAAGGCATATTTATCTCTTATCTCATTTAAAACTTATTTTTCAGCGAACTTCTTCCCCGGTTTCCGGATCAAAAAATGGCAAAGATGGTATTTTTAATTCCAACCCCGGAAAAAGACTGCCGGGATTATCCAGGCTATTCGCAATTGCTATTGGCCGCCAGGTGCGGGCATCTTCATAATGCTTGTTGGCAATACTACTAATCGTTTCCCCCTCAGTAACCGTATGAATTTTTGAAAAGTCAGCAGTCTGGCGGTTTACTTCCTTGGACTCCCGATCGGCATTAATAAATTCATTAAAAGTGACATTGACACGGGCACGTACCGGCGTGCCATCATCGCGGAAAAGTATAAAGCGTTGACTCGCTCGCGCTAACACGCAGGTAAACGTTAGCGAATCTCCCCAGGTAACCAGTAACACCGGTGGCGCATGCGTGTCCGAATTAATATCTAACAGGCCGGTAATTTTACTAATGACATTACGAACATCTTCACCGGGTTGATTTAACACCTGGCCACTACTCCGATGAG
>JAUIFT010000335.1 GCA_030430345.1 Calditrichia bacterium
TTCGGCCTTTATCGTTTTCAAAAATGTGCAATCTCCGGAAAAGTTATATCAGATGGATAAAGCTGAATATATTCGGGAAGGTGTCGTCTTTTTTTAGATATCTGTTTATAATTATGAAAGCAGGGAATCAGGTGGATTTCAATATCAGCTTACCTTTAAAATCGCTGGAGCAGCTATGAAGCAAATGAAAGGAATTGTTTTTCAGGAATTAAAAAACATCGATTCGATGGCGATTATCGATGTGCCTTATCCAACCCCGAAACCGGGCGAGGCCGTGGTAAAAATTAAGGCCGCCGCGCTCAATCACCGCGATGTCTGGATTACCAAAGGGCTTTATGCAGGAATTAAGGTGCCGATAATTCTGGGATCCGACGGGAGCGGCATCGTTGCCGAAGTTGCTGATCCGGCGGATAACGCCTGGTTAGAAAAGCCGGTAATGATTAATCCCGGTTTGGACTGGGGAGAAAATTCCCGGGCGCAGCAGCGCAGCTTCCGTATTTTAGGATTACCTGATAACGGCACCCAGGCAGAATATGTAACGGTGCCGGTCGTCAATTTGGTCGAGAAGCCCGCCTACCTTTCTTTCGAAGCAGCGGCAGCAGTGCCACTGGGCGGATTGACCGGCTATCGCGCCCTGTTTACCCAGGGGGGGCTGGCGGCCGGCGAAACGGTGCTGATTACCGGTGTCGGTGGTGGTGTTGCCAGCCTGATGATGCAAATGGCCGCAGCGGTAAATGCCCGGGTGCTGGTAACTTCTGGTGATGACGAAAAAATTGCCCGGGCAATAGAAAACGGCGCCAGTGGCGGTGCTAATTATCGCAAAGAGAACTGGACCGGCAAAATTGCTGAGTTGGCCGGCAAAGGTGGCATCGATCTGATTGTCGATAGCGCCGGGGGCGCAGGATTTCCGGAATTGACTTCATTGGTAAATCCCGGCGGGCGTATTACTTTTTTCGGGGCAACAGCGGGGAATCCACCCGGCATCAATTTGCGGCAGATTTTTTGGAAGCAGATTACCATCCAGGGAACCACGATGGGCACGCCGCGCGATTTTGAGCAAATGGTTCATCTCTTTGAATCATATTCCATAAAACCGTTTATCGATGGACCATATCCCTTTACCCGCTTCCGGGAGGCATATCAGCAAATGATCGACGGGCAGCAGTTTGGCAAGATTGTATTGTCGGGGAAGTTTGAATAAACGGATTTGTTGGATTGGTGATTTTAGTGATGAGTAAGCGTTGAATAGATTAGTCCGCACTTTGTTGGGAGTGGAACCATTTTCCCCAGATTCAATACGCAACCATATAGCCAATTCCGCATTGCTAGCGTTCGCACACCAAAACTCCCTACCCAGACGTCAACGGCTGATAATATTCCGGCCGGCGATCCGTCATAATATCATTTAAAGCGGTAATCTGTTTGTTGCGGGCCAGGGACGGATCAATTTCGCAGACATAAAGCGTGGTCTTTTGGGCCGGCGCCCGCTGCAGCAATACGCCCTTGGGGGCAACAACCTGGCTTTTTCCGGTAAAGCGTAGCTCGCCATGCGGGCGTTTGTCGCTGCCAAAACGATTGGCGGTAATGGCAAATATTGTATTCTCCAGACAGCGGGAGAGCATAGTTTGCTGGCAGAAGCTTAATACCAGGTTGGAGGGATGGCAAACGATGTCTGCTCCAAGAACGGCGAGAGAGCGCGTTACTTCCGGGAAAATCCAATCAAAGCAAACCATCATGCCAACTTTCGCGCCACGCACTTCATCTACCTGCAAAGGGGTATCCCCGGGATCGAAGCAGTTTTTTTCTTCGCTAAAAAGGTGGAGCTTACGATAGGTATGGATAAGGCCGTTTGGGCCCAGTAAAAGAGAGCTGTTAAAAATTTTTTCATGTTTCTTTTCAGCAAAACCGGTAACGATATACATGTCTTTTTCCCGGCAAAGGTTTATCAGGCTGGCAACCGTTGGTGAATCGGCCGGGTCTTCCGCCAGTAATTTCAGTTCTTCTCTGCCCTGGAAATAATAACCGCTGAATGGCAGTTCCGGTAATACGATCAGGTCGGCATCTACCGCAGCCAGCGCTTTGATTACTTTAGAAACATTTTGATTGATTCTGCCAAAGGCAGGGCGAAATTGATAATAACCCACTTTTAACATGATAAAACCCCGAATTTTGGTTTCAGATTAAACGCTGTCTGGCGAGATGCCCACTGTAAAATCAGCTACTCAATACCTGGTATACTTTTTCCAGGAGCATCTGCGGAGAAAAAGGCTTTTGCAAAAAAGTATGTTCCGAATCCGGAATGCCGTGGTCGCTAATGGTGCTTAAAGGATACCCGGATAGATATAAAACCTTCATTTCCGGATGAAGGGTGCGCAACTGACTAATAAAACCGCCCTCTTTCGAAGCAGGCAGTAGTGGATCGATAATTAAGAGGTGAACCCGATTGCCAGGGGTTTGCGCCAGGGGAAGTGCTTCGCTGCCGTCACCAGCAGAAAGCACCTGGTATCCCCGGCCGCGGAGAATCTGCTCGCCCATTCGGCGCAAAGCTTCGTTGCTTTCCAGCAATAAAACCGTTTCGTTGCCGCCCGCCTGGTTTCCTATTGCTGCTTTATCCGGTGCGGATGGCGCTTCCGGCGCATCTACCCGTGGAAAATAAATTTTGAAAGTGGTCCCAATATTCTCTTCGCTAAATGCCCAGATGTAACCGCCGCTCTGTTTAACGATGCCGTACGCGGTTGCCAAACCGAGGCCGCGCCTTTTCTCCGTAGGCTTGGTGGAATAAAACGGTTCAAATACTTTTGAAAGGGTTTCCGCATCCATCCCCTTGCCATTATCACTGATCGCCAGCATTACATAGTCACCGCTTTCGATGGCGGCGATGTCCAGATGCATATAGTTAGCGTCCCAGTATACGTTGGCGGTTTCCAGGGTTAGCTTGCCACCACCTGGCATTGCTTCCCGGGCGTTGGCAATCAGCTGATCGATGATAAACCGTAATTGCGTGTGATCGACGTTAATATGCCCTAATTCGGAATAAAGGGAAGAATGAACTTCGACGGCAGTACCCAGTTGTTCCTGCAGTTCAGGTATCATCTTTTCCAGCATATTGTTGAGGTTGAGCAATTGCGGATGCAGCACCTGCTTTCGACTGAAGGCGAGCAATTGCCGGGTTAAATCGCTGGCTTTTTCTCCCGCTGATAAAATCTGTTGCAAACTCTTTTGACTGTCTGCGGAAATCCCCGGCTTTTCCAGTAACAATTGGGCATAGCCGGTGATAAGCGTGAGCAGATTATTATAATCATCGGCAACGCCACCGGCCAGCCGGCCGACAGCTTCCATCTTTTGAAAGTAGCGTAATTGCCGCTCGGTTTGCATCTGTGCCCGTTCGGTGCGGTGTTGGCGGGTAATATCTTTGCAAATACCCACCATGGCGATCGGCTCGCCCTTGTTATCCCGAATAAGGGAGGAGGAAAGAAATATGGTAAATTCGCTGCCATCTTTCCGGCGATTCAATAACTCGCCCTGCCAGCCACCGGCGAGGGTTTGCGCATGAATGTGCTGCCGCCCCGGCGTATCGTTTTCCGAACGTATGATCGTAATGGATTTGCCGACGACTTCTTCCGCGAGATAGCCATAAATCTCTTCAAAAACATGATTGACAAAAAGGATTTTATCATCCAGGCCGGTAATGATAACGCAATCGCTAATACTCTTCATTGCCTGGGCGAGCATGTTCATTTGTTTCTCTGTGTTCACCCGAACGCTAATATCCCGTACTACCGATTGAATCGCCGCTTTGCCCATGTAGGTGATCGGCGCGGCAACAATTTCCGCATCGAGCTCTTTCCCGCTTATGGTGCGAAGTTTCTCCTGCACCGGCGGTCCGGGTTTTTGCAGTTCATACATCCTCTGGATGCGCCGGGCAGCAGTATCGCGATATGCCGGGTGAACAAAATCAAGGACATTCCTCCCAATAAATTCCTGAGGATGATTGGCCCCAAACATCTTGGCGCTGGCGGCATTGGCATAGAGAATTTTTCCTTCGCTGTGCACCACTACTGTATCCGGGGACAAATCGACCAGTTGGCGGTAGCGCCGCTCGCTTTCCTGTAAGGCGGTTTCGGTACTTTTCCGCTCGGTAATGTCAATAATGGTTTCGATATAGCCGGTCACTTTTCCGCTATCGCTCATCACTGCAGTACCTTCCCCGTAAACCCAGACAACTGATTTATCCGGCCTGAGAAAGCGATATTCCATTTTAAACGGAACTTTATTTCGGATGGCATTATGCCAGTGATCGAGAATCTGCAGGCGATCGTCGGGATGAATGGCGACCATCCACTCCTCGCCAAGCGCGGTATCCTGAGAAATACCGGAGAGCTCACTCCAGCGTTCGTTAACAAACAGGCAGAACCGGTTGACATTACATTGAAAAATACCAACCGGAGAAACCCGGGTAAGATTACGATAGCGGGCTTCGCTGGCTGCCAGTGCTGCTTCGGTTTGGCT
>JAUIFT010000336.1 GCA_030430345.1 Calditrichia bacterium
ATGAAATATCCATTGCCTTCTTCATAGTCGACGTTGCGTTCGTTGGTAATGGTGACATTTTTGCCGATACGGGCATTTTTGTCAATGATAGCCCGGTAAATTGTTGTATTGTCGCCAACGCCGACATCCGGGCGATTCAATTTGCGGTTTTCCTGACGCTGGTCGGGGGTCTCAATGTAATCCGCCCCCATCATTACAACCTGGTCTAATTGACAGTTGTAGCCAACACAAGATCGGGCCCCAATAATGGAGTTCTTGATGACGGAAGGATTGATAATACTACCATCGCCAAGGATTGCATTTTCGGTGTTGGCTTGCAACACCTTCGCTCCGGGCAGATAGCGGGGATGGGTATAAATCGGCGCCTCTTCGTCATAGAAATTAAATTGCGGCAGGGGCTTAGTGAGGTCAATCTGCGCATCAAAAAAGGCGCGAATCGTTCCGATATCTTCCCAATATCCGTCAAAGAAATAACCAAATACCTTCTTGTTGGAAATTGCGAAGGGTATTACCTCTTTACCAAAATCGGTATAAGAGGTGCCATTTAACAATTCTTCCAAAACATCCTTGTTAAAAACATATATTCCCATTGAAGCCAGGTGAGAGCGGTCTTTAGACTCAATGCCATGTGTTTTAAAAACGGATTCCGGTACGGCAAGATCGTTGAGATCTTCTTCCTTGGTAGGTTTCTCCTGAAAAGTCGTGATAAGACTATCAGCATCAACTTTCATAACGCCAAACTGGGATGCTTGCTCTTTGACCACCGGGATAACCCCAATGGATATGTCCGCGCCTTTTTCGATATGATAATCTACAAATTTACTATAATCCATTCTGTAAAGATGATCTCCGGAAAGAATCAAAATATAATCGACATGATCACGGATAAATTGCAGGTTTTGCCGTACTGCATCAGCAGTGCCCTGATACCAGTCACGATTATCCATGGTTTGTTGTGCGGAAAGAATTGTGATAAAGTCCCGGGAAAAGATGCTAAAACGGTACGTCAAAAAGATATGGCGATGCAGCGATTCGGCACTGAATTGGGTACAGATGTAAATGCGTGAATATCCGGAATGCAGACAATTTGAGATGGGAATGTCGATTAAGCGAAACTTTCCGGCGATGGGCACTGCCGGTTTTGAGCGTTCTTTCGTTAAGGGGTATAACCGGGAGCCTTGTCCGCCGGCCAGAATCATCGTCACTACCTTGGGCTTTGCCATAAGTAATCCCTCTCTTTTTGAATGCGAAAAGTTGAAAATCCGGAAGTAAAATCTGAAGATTGCGCTTTGTCCGGAAGCGGAGCCACTGCTTTATCCGGACACCCCAAGTTAAAGCTTTTTATTATTTTATACAAATAGTAAAAGTTTCGTTTCGGTGAATAATTCGCAATGAAAGAGAAACGTTTCGCTTATTTACCGGCGGCATACAGGAATAGACCGCGGTCACATTGTAGCGTGTAGATGCTCGCTGTCACAGATTTCAAAAAATGAATTATCCATTTTAAGAATGACTAACAGGAAGGTTCACCAATTTAAGGAGGTGTCATCATGGAAAATTTCATCGGACATCTTTACAGATTTCGCAACCAGCGTGCGACAGGGGTATTTGCCCTGCTGCTGGGAGTTCTATTTGTTCTCAACATTGGGTTTGCTAATTCTACTGCCCATCAACTGGATCTGCAAACGGCAATCGTTAGCTATAAATCCGCCGATTATGATACGGCGATTCAGCTGTTGTCGGCCATTGTCGCGGATGAAAACGCGGACATTGAGCATCGCAAAGAGGCATTACGCTATCTGGGCAGATGCTATATGGCCAAGCGTTTAACCGATAAAGCCCGCGATGTGGTGCTGGAGTTATTAGAGTTGGAACCGCCAATTGTGGAGTTTGATCCCGATAGCGAATCTCCTGCCCTGATGAAAGTTTATTATGAAGCCCGAAAAAATATGACCGGCAGCTATCAGGTCGAACGGGCAGATCCCGGTATTAAAACCATGGCAATTATGGATTTTCAAAATAGCTCAATCGATCAGAAAGAAAAATTTGATCCGATGGAAAAAGGATTTTCGGATTTGATGATCAACCGGCTGAATGGCGGCACCCGGTTGAAAGTGGTAGAACGGGAACGGATTCAGTGGATACTGAACGAGCTGAAAATCCAGAATCAGTTTAACATGAAAGATGCGGTTCGCGCCGGTGAGCAGTTAGGGGTTCATGTTGTCTTGTTTGGCAGCTTTATTATCGTCAAGAAGGAGCTTTGGCTCAGCGCCCGTCTGGTGAAGGTGGAAAGCAGCGAAATTCTCCTTACCGAAGAAGTGCGTGGCAAGGTCGATGATTTCTTTACTTTGATCGATGACTTGAAGTAACAGCAGCCGAAAAAACCGCCAAACCGAATTCACTGGAGGCGATGATCGCTTATTCCGAAGGACTGGCGCTTTTAGAAAAATCCGAGTATGACCTCGCTTATGAAAAATTTCAGGACGCCCTGAAGTATGATCCCAAATATACCCGGGCGCGCCAAAAAGCGGAAAGTATCAAATATCTGCTGCTTTATAGCGAAGGTTAGTATATTGTCAATTGAAATTTGAGGTGTTCTACTTACATGCTTCGACAAGCTCAGCATGATTGCTGATATCATCCTGAGCTTGTCGAAGGGTGATTAGCCGGACAAATATAGAATTGACAAACTACCAGGATTAAACTATCAGCATAGTGACAATCAGAATCTTGAGACAATGAAAGAATATTTGATGAAATCTACTTTATGGCGTTGGGGACTGCTGGCCAGCCTTTTATTGGGTTGGTCCTGCGCTTCCGTTAATTATCAGGCGGATGAATCCAACTTCCGGGAAGAGATCGAGCGCCTGGAAGCAAAAGTGCTCGATAATCCCAATGATATGGAAGCCTGGCGGGATTTAGGGGCAATCTATTTTCAGACGCAGTCTTACAAGAAGGCCCAGAAAGCCCTGTTCAAAGCAGCGAAGCAACTGAAAAATGACCCGAAAACCCTGTTTTTCGTCGGTCTGTCGTTTGAATTTGACGGGGATGAAGCCGCTGCCCTGAAAGTTTACAAACAATACCAGAAGGTCTCCCGGCTATCCGGGTATCGCCGCTTGATGAAAGGCCGGCATGACTGGATGCTGCGGGAAGTCGCCCGGGCACATGCCCGCCTGCTGGTGCAGGATACATTAAATACCATTTCCGTGGCGCCGGGAGCAGTCGCCGTTTTTCCTATGCTTTATAACGGCAACGATCCGCAGTTCTCTTATCTGGGCCGGGGAATGAGTGAGATGCTCTTAATCGACCTGGGGAAAATTCCAAATCTTCGCCTGGTAGAGCGTATTCGCACCCAAACACTCTTAAATGAACTGAAACTAGCGGAACAACCATTTATCGATCCCGCCACTGCCCCGCGCCATGGCCGTCTGGTTGGCGCGACAAGGATCGTCGGGGGGATCTTTAATGTTTTCGGGGAATCGCAAATGCGTGTGGATATGTCCTATTGGGACACCGAAGCCGCCAGTTTTCCACAGGTAACCGATAAAAGTGATGCCCTGGATAATTTCTTCCGGCTGGAAAAAGCACTGCTGTTTGATCTCGTCGGCAAAATTGGAATCGCACTAACCCCGGAAGAACGAAACCGCCTGATGCACATACCGACCAGAAATATCCGCGCATTTATCGAGTTCTGTAAAGGGTTAACGGAAGAAGATGCTGGTAACTTTGATGCCGCCGGCGGATATTTTCAGAGCGCTGTTTCGCTGGATCCCAATTTCATAATGGCGAATGAAGCACTGGAGAGAAGTGAGGATATTCAGGCGAGCAGCGGGAGCATTCAGGCAATGTCCTCAAAAGGACTTGCTGTTGACAGCCGAAAAAAAACGGTGCGTCAAAGCGGGATGGTCAATAATATGCTGCAAACGATGACCAATAATATCGGCAGCGGATTCATTGCCGGAGGAGAAGATGTCCGGAAGTCTGCCGAAGAGTTGGTCCAGTCCAGCGCCGGTGCGGGAAATTTACCGGAACCACCGCCCCCACCGCCGCAACGATGAATATTTCTAGCTTGAAAAATGTATCGTTAGCTAAAACTTTGCTATGATAAATCGCTTGAAAGACAGGTACGCAGCATGAAAAAATTATGTTTACTAATTCTGATCCTAATGATCAACGGCGCTTTTGCGAATGAATATGGGCGCTTGAATAGTAAATATGTGGTTTCCATTCAAGAAAACTATCAATCCCGCAGCCTGGATGCGGCGAATGGCAGTACCACAGATTTATCCCAGTTCAGCAGCGTCTTTCAGGTGTATATGCCGTTTAACCCACAGTTCAATCTCTCTTTATGGGGTGCTCAACTGCGAACGGGAGGCGATCCGGAAACGATCTCTGGTTTATCCGATATTCAGGTTTCCGCCAGCTATTTTCTGAATTCAATTAACACTGTTTTTAGTCTGAAGACCAACTTGCCCAGCGGACAGAATTCATTGTCTCTGGACGAGTTCG
>JAUIFT010000337.1 GCA_030430345.1 Calditrichia bacterium
CTTACTGGCTTTTGCACATATTTACTGCTACTGCCTACTGCCACTGTTCCCTACCGCTCTACCCGTCCGGAACCGCTGCCTTTTGCCAGTTTGTCTACTTCTTCCACGGAAACCAGGTTAAAGTCGCCGGGAATGGTTTGTTTCAGGCAGGACGCTGCGACGGCAAACTCTAATGCTTCCTTAGTATTCGGCTTACTTAGTAATCCGTAGATAAGTCCACTGGCGAAAGAATCACCACCGCCTACGCGGTCTACCAGGCGGATTTCATAGCGCTTCGAGCGATAGCCGTCCCTGCAGTCTTTCTCGTCCAACAGCATAGCGCTCCAGCCATTATCAGAGGCGGAAAAGCTCTCGCGTAAAGTAATCGCTACGGTATTAAAATCATACTTTTTCTTCAGCTCTTTGGCAACCTGGTAGTAGGCAGCTTCGTCCAGTTCCGCGGCATCGACGTCCGTGGTGCCTGCCTTCAGGCCTAAACTTTTTTCGGCATCTTCCTCGTTGGCGATACAAACATCGACGTATGCCATCAACGGTTGCATCGTCGCCTGTGCTTCTGCTTCCGTCCATAGTTTTTTCCGGAAGTTGAGATCACAACTGATGGTCGCCCCGGCAGCTTTCGCGGCTTTACAGGCGGCGATAACCGCCTGCCGTGGCTTCTCGCCAATGGCCGGGGTAATACCGGTCCAGTGAAACCAGGCGGCATTGGCAAAAACCGCATCCCAGTCGATGGCATTCGCCTCCATCTGCGAGACGGCTGAGTTAGCGCGATCATAAATCACTTTCGACGCCCGCTGACTGGCGCCGGTTTCCAGAAAATAGATACCAACCCGCTCGCCATCGCGAACGATAAAATCATCCTTCACCCCGTAACGACGGAGATGATTTACCGCTGATTGCCCAATCTCATGCTTCGGCAGGCGGCTGACGAAATAGCTCTCCAGGCCATAATTGGCGAGGGCAACAGCGACATTTGCTTCCCCGCCGCCATAAGTGGCATCAAACTGCTGCGCCTGCACAAAGCGGGTAAATCCCGGCGAGGTTAAGCGTAACATGATTTCTCCGAAAGTAACAACCTTTTTCATCATTTTTCTCCTGTTTGAATGCTTTTAATATTGGCCACGGGTGATCACTGATTACACGGATTTTTTTGACCATTTACCCATTTAAAGATTTAAACCGCCAAACCATATCACCGTTCATCCCGAGTCTGTTTAAGGATAAATTACCGAAAGCATGAGTTGGTTTAAGTGATCTCTTTATCTGTGAAAATCAGTATTAATCAGTGTTAATCAGTGGCCTTAGAAAATAATACCGACAAAGAACACCTAGGAGGATTTACCTGCCAAAATACTTTCCCGCAACAGCCGGGCATTCTCGGTCAATTTGGCGAAATTATTATCAGCAATCGCCTGTTTATCCAGCAGAGCACTACCGACGCCAACGGCACAGGCCCCGGCCTTTATCCAGTCGCCGGCATTAGTCAATGAAACACCGCCGGTGGGCATTAAATTCAAGTGTGGCATCGGCGCTTTAACGCCTTTAAAGAAAGGCATGCCGAGGACATCCGCCGGAAAAACTTTCACAATATCAGCCCCTTGTTCATGGGCTTCCAGGATTTCCGTCGGGGTAAAACATCCCGGCATTACCGGCAGGTTATAGCGATGGGTCGTGTGCACAACTTCTGCTTTGTAAACCGGGCTTACGACATATTTTGCCCCGGCATTAATGGCCATACGGGCGGTCTCGCTATCCAGCACCGATCCAACCCCGACCAAAACATTTTCCATCTCTTTAGCAACTGTCTCGATAACCTGCAAGGCATTTGGCGTCGTCATCGTAATTTCGATCGAGGAAATGCCCCCCTCCAGTAATGCTTCCGTCACCCGAAGCAGTTTTTGGGAATCGGCCATGCGGATCACCGCCACTGCGCCTTCATCAATTATTTTCTGGACGATCTCGGAACGCGTCATTGTTTCCTCTTATAGGTTTAATATTCGAAATTACAGGCCGTTGTTTTGTATTTCCGAAGATATTACTGAAATTTAAATAATATATAAAATAGATTAGGAAAATATTTACTAATCCTTTTTTGATCGACATTCCCGGAGTTAATCGGAAGACTCGGAATGTGTAAAAATCTTCTACCATATTCACTTCATTAAAACCATTTTTCCAGTGGCAAAAGCATTCGCAGTGCTAAGGCGGTAAAAGTACACGCCCGAGGCATATGCAGATGCATCCCAGGTAACTTCATGTAATCCCACGGCCAATCTTTCCTGTAGCAGACTGGCAATTCTCTCCCCGCTGATGTGAAAGATTTCCAGCATGACGACACTGGCTGTGTTCAGTTGAAAACGAATCGTTGTCTGCGGATTAAAGGGGTTGGGATAGTTCTGAAGCAGCTCGATTTTTTCTGGTAATGCGATTGGCGAATCGTCAATGCTGGTGGTAACTCCAGTCGTTGCCGAATCGATATTCGAGAAATCGGAAGTAACTTCCCAGTTTTCCGCGCTTACCCGGTAGTAATAGGTGACGCCTGTGGGGAGAAACGGATCGCTAAAAGTAGTCTCATTAGCTTCGACAATACCATGATCTTCCCAACTCACCCCATCCGGCGAACGCTGAATACGAAAGTTGGTTTCATCGGTAGATTCATCCTGCCAGGTTATATTGATCTGGTAGAGGTTAACAGAAACCGCATTCAGTCCAGTTGGTGGATTCGGTGTGCTACTTGCCGTCGGCTCTTCGATAGAAACGTCAGCAAAATATACCTGCTCATCCCGCAAGTAAGAAGCATTGAGCAAGCTGCGATAAATTCCCCATTTCGGCCGGTTAAAATCGGCATTGAGGCGCCACATATCGAGATCATAGTTTTGATAAGCCAACACAGTATCACCAGCCAATGTCTCTATCAGAAATTCCAGTTTACCGGCGTCGCGGTTTAACGCCCGGCAATAGACCTCCAGCCATTGCCCCTTCAGAGCTTCCAGATTCGCGAAGTCGACGGTCGAGGCGTTCATATTCGATGCGGCATGACGCAGTTGCAGACGATCGGGATTGCCGTCCCGCATGGTAATGGTAATGATCGGCATGCTGTCATCCGGTCCACCGCGCGGTTTTATCTGGAACATGTGGCTAAAATTGGGCGATGCCTGAAAGGCACTGTCTACTTTGAACTTCCAGCGATAAATATGCGTCTCTCCGCTAGTCGCCAATAAGTTATTCGGAGATTGGTCATAGGTTTTGATTTCATTGCGCTGACGATCGAAGTTGATACAACGATCATCATCTTCCGCAGTATGAATATGAAACACAAAAATATAACGCTGCAATTCCTCACTCCATACTTCCTCAATATGCCGGCCAAAGGTTGTATGCCCGCAATCCGGCACTTCATACGAGGTACCGCCAAACACATTGGAAATTAATTCATACGTATCGCCCGGCCCGTCCGCTTCCAGGACTACCGGCTGGGCGAGGATTGCGGTTAATGAAAAAAACAGAGTAAATAAACAAATTATTTTCTGCATGATCATATCACGGTTTAATGTTTTTCTAATTATATGTATTTATTTTAGTTAAAACGAATTATTTATCTTGTTTTACCAGGCCGATGTTTTTACCGTCGCTGGCTTTCCCACGTAATGGCGATTCTGCCACCAGGCGGTAGTCCATTTCCGCGGCATTGACAAATACCGGCTGCAGTGCCTGCATGTTATTGCCGCTAACATTTTCATAAAAAGATTCCACTTTTCCGGAATTATAAAGATTACAATAATCGACCGTTAAAATATCCCAGCGCCGTTCTTCGAACTTGATACTCCGCCCGCCGCGACCGCTATTCAAAAAAATGCTGTTACGGATATCTGCCCATTGTACCCCAATCAACTTCAACACCGATCCCTGCTCTTTATTATCGACATTGTCGAAGACGCAATGATTGACAGAGAGAAACGGCCCGAAAGTGCTTTCGTCGTGCCCGCCGCGATAGAGATTAAGCGCGGATCCCATCACATTGCTGAAGACGCAGTTTTCCAGAAAAACAAATTCCGCCGCATATTTTCCGCGATCTTCTTTTTCTGCGGACATGCTGATGGCATCACCGGACATCTTCCGAAACGTACAATTCTTAAAAGAAACCGTATCTGCGAAAGTACTCTGATTCGCACGAAAAGCGTTGAAACGCGATTCCTGAAAGTCAAAAAAATCGCAGTCTTCCACAAACAAACGATAGATCTCGATCATTGGCGAATCGCTGGAACGAATGGCGCTTTGGGCGACGACGTCCAGGTCGGCATTACCATCAAAGGCCAAACCGGAAACACGCAGCTGCCCGCCATTTTCTATGCGGATAAAAGAGAACGGCTGTTTTTCTCCCACGTAAAGCAACAGGGGTTTTTCGGGCAATCCCGCCCTGGCACGAATCGTAACCGGCCGGCGAACTTCAATCATTTCCGTACACTCATAGCGACCGCTTTCGCTCAGCTCGATAATATCGCCGGGCTCA
>JAUIFT010000338.1 GCA_030430345.1 Calditrichia bacterium
GGATTAGCTAACCACCAGAAGAATTTCCAGTTTGCTGTCTACCAAACCCGCAAAAGAAACGTCTTCAAATACTCTCCTTCCGGATGATAAATATTAATTGGATGATCAAACGGCTGCCCGGGCCGGGCGATAATCTGCACAGCACGCCCCGCTTCCTGAGCGGCGGAAAAGATGATCTTCCGGAAAAGGTCCCAACTGATGTAGGAAGAGCAGGAGCAAGTGAGCACCAGGCCACCGCTGGCTACCTGGGCGATGGCAAGACGATTGATGTCCTTATAACCACGTGCGCCTTTATTCACCTGCTGCTTCGCCTTCACAAAGGCCGGGGGATCGAGCACGATGACATCGTAAGTTTCCGGCATATCGCGCAGCCACTCGAAAGCATTCGCGCTGATGAATTGGTGTTCATCCGCGGATAGATTGTTTAGTGCAAAATTTTCTTTCGCGAGGGCAATCGCTTCCTTGCTAATGTCGAGAGAAGTAGTTTGCGCGCCCTGCTGTGCGCCGTAAATACTGAAGCCGCCGCTGTAGGAAAAGCAGTTGAGCAGCCGCTTCCCGGCGGATAAATTGCCGATTAACTGGCGGTTTTCCCGCTGATCGAGAAAAAAGCCGGTCTTTTGCCCTTTTTGCAAATCGACCTGAAAACGCAGATTGTTTTCCAGAATTTCCGTAGCAGGGGGCACCTCGCCGCTTAATGACTGATTATCGGTTTCCAATCCTTCCGCGCGGCGGGATTTCATATCGCTTCTTTCCAGAATGCCCTTCACTTTCGTGAACTCGTTGAGGAGATCGGTAAGCAACAATTTTTGCTGCTCAACGCCGGCGGAATGGAATTGGGCAACCAGCCACTGGTCGTAACGATCGACCGTTAATCCGGAGAGGCCGTCCCCATCGCTGTGGATGAGGCGGTAAGCATTCGTGTCGGGCGGCAACAATGCCTGGCGATGTTCAATGGCCTGTTGAAGACGAGTGCGGAAAAAGTCAGCGTTGATTTTTTCATCCTGAAAAGTGAGCAGGCGAACGCGAATTTGCGAGGCCGGATTGATAAAGCCTTTCCCGAGAAAGCGCTGTTTTGCATCAAATACTGATACGATATCACCCGGCTGATAATCACCCTGAATTTCTTTGATGCCACCGGAAAAAATCCAGGGGTGACGGTTGCGAATCGATTTTTCCCGCCCCGGTTTCATTACCACTTTCACGTTTTTGTTCTCAAGTATCGCCATCACGATTCCTTATCTCAATGAAATTAGTTCCCGAAAATCGGAAATTTTCGATCAAATTAGATTCTTCTGCGTAAAAAAATGTGCGAAAGCACTTAGCATCGGAAAGAAGCTTATATTATATTGTTTCCGCTCTAAACACAAGAGGATATATGACACGCATCATTCTGTTTTCGATCTTAATCTGGCTTTTTAGCACTTCTCTTATTGCCCAAAATGCGCTTCAATCTCAAATATTTAATGCCCGGGACCGGGTAATGCCTGCGCTTGTTCACGTCGAGCCAGTTATTCAAATCTTTACCCGTGGGGAAAAACAGCATACCGTGGTCACTGGCAGCGGGGTTATTTTCTCCCGGGAAGGATATGTGCTCACCAACCATCATGTCGCGGCGAATGCCACGAAAGTATGGTGCACCCTTTCTACCAAAGAGCGGATTACCGCCACCGTGGTGGGCAGCGATCCATCCACTGACATTGCCGTTTTAAAGCTCAATCTGGAAGAATTGGAAAATGAGGAAATCCCGTTTGCCGAATTGGGAAATTCCGATAGCCTGGAAGTGGGGCAAATTGTACTGGCGCTGGGAAGTCCGCTGGGATTGTCCCGTTCAGTATCGATGGGCGTGGTGAGCTCCATCGATCGTTATTTCCCTAACCGTGGATCGATGGTTTCTCCCTATAACCTCTGGATCCAAACCGACGCGGCGATCAACCCGGGGAATAGTGGCGGACCGCTTATCAATTTGTTCGGTGATGTGATCGGGATTAATGCCCGGGCAGTGTTTTTTGCCGAGAATCTCGGCTTTGCCATTCCAATTAACCTGGTGCGGGAAGTGGCGGAAGAAATTATCGAAGGCAGCTCGGTGAAGCGCGCCTGGATTGGCCTGGATTTTCAGCAGATTAAAGATTTGAAGGAATATCTTGGTAAAGATGATTTTTATGGTGTGCTGGTTTCCCACGTCACGGAGAGTTCCCCCGCGGCGAAAGCCGGGATTAAATCCGGCGATGTGATCCAACATATCGGCAAAGAAAAGATCAATGTTGTTTATGAAGAAGATCTGCCAACCTTACGCAAAATAATTGCCGCGTTGCCGGTGGGAAAAAAGACCGGCTGGAAAATTTGGCGGAACCAGAAATCTGTGGATGTAAAAGTGTCTGCGATTGAGGAGCCCTTTAAGGATGATCCGGAGTATGAAGCATCCGAATGGGGATTGGTCGTGAAAGGGCTTTCCTGGCATATTTTCCAGATGCAATCGCTGCCGGATTATAACGGCGTTTATGTATCCAGCGTAAAACCGAGTGGCCCGGCGGATGAGTCCAGTATTCGCAACGGGGATGTGATCCGGAAAATCAATGATAAATTAGTCACTTCCGATCAGGAATTTAAGTCGCTTTATGAAGCGCTGATTGCCAAAGATGGTGGACTGATTTATCTTGAGCTGGTGCGAAACGGACATCCTTATTTTGCCGTGATTAAGCCCGGTGCCGGTTCGTAAGACCCACATCGCTGACCATCAGCACCTAATCAAATTCCGGGAAAAAGATTTATTGTGACTTTGAAGGATATTATAATGAAATACATTCGTTTCTTTATCACTATTGTTTGTTTCGGCAGCTTAATTGCTTTTGCGCAGGGCCCGCAGGAGATTTTTGAGAAGTATCGGGACAACGTCTGTTTGGTGGAATATTACAAGAATATTTCTTCTCAAACGAAAATCGGTTCCTATATGAAGCTGAAGCAGAAGCGCATTGGCTTGATTGCCAGTGCCGACGGGCTGGTCATCGTGAACAGCGATGTATTTCCGATTTCCCTCGACATTCTATCCACGGACGTTGGATCTTTCCGTTCCGGAGAGCCGAGCGATTTTAAAGTAAAGCTGCATGATGGCCGCGAATATAAGGCGGAATTCATTGGAAAAGATGATGTCGCCCAAATGGCCTTTATCCAGATTACCGATGCGATTGAATCGCCGCTCCCGTTCGTGAAGTTCGATGACACCAGCAACATTCGGGTGGGGCAGCCGGTTTATCTCCTGGAACTGCTGGGTGAAGGATACGAGTATGAGCCGCTCTTTACATCCTATACTATCAACGCGGTGATCAAATCGCCCCGCCGTAAATTTTTGATTAAAAATGATATTAATGCCCTTTCCGCCGGTGGGCTGGTGATTACCGCGGAAGGCGCTGCTGTCGGTATTACGCTGCGCAATGGCTACAATATGGATTTCAGTGAGCATGGTGAATTTGATGATTTTCGACGGGATTTTCTGGAAATTGCCCCGACGGAAAACTTTCAGGGACTCATTGAAGATCCGCCGATTTTTCAGAAATCCGCGCACCGCGGGAAAGCCTGGTTGGGCATCGGGATGCAGGCACTAACTGATGGCTTGACAGAGTTCTGGCAGGTGCCGGCAGAAGGGGGTATTATCATCGACCGGATCTATCCTGAGTCCCCGGCGGGAAAAGCTGGCCTGAAGGTAAAAGATGTGCTGATAGAGTTTGATGGCGAGGCGATAAACGTCACTCGGGATGAAGAACTCCGCCGTTTTCGGGAGTTGATTACAAACAGCAAGCCGGGCGCAGTTATTGAATTTTCTGTTTTCCGCAATGGCAAAGTAAAGCAAGAGAAAGTAACGCTTGGTTCAGCACCGCGTTCAATCGATCTGGCAGAAAAATATCAATCTGCAAGATTGGGTCTGGAAGTGCGGGAACTGACCTGGGATATTTTATACGAATACGATTTACCGCTAAAAACCACTGGCGTCTACGTTTTTCAGGTCGATCGCGCCTCCCCGGCGGGACTTGGCGGCCTGGACGTTGGCAGCATTATTACCCACATTGATGGCAAGGCAGTTAAAGGACTGGCGGATTTTGAGCAGAAAATTAGCGAAGCAGTTGAGAATAACAATAACAAGATTATGTTTCAACTGCGCTATCGCCGGGTAACCAGCTTTGTTTTTATCGACGCAAAATAAACGTCGTTTCTTTTTGGAAGTGCTATGAAACTGATCAGCGAAGAACAAATTCAGGAATATCGGGATGCTACCGATGCCGCCATTCGGGAGATGACCGGGGCCTTTATGACCCTGATGACCCAACTGAAAACCGATGGCGCCTCAGCGGCAGCAATTGCCAGTGTCGAAAAACTGTTTAAACAATCTCTGGCGTTTGGCCAGGGAATGAACAGCGGCTTCGAAGACATTTCCATCCTCTTTGAACATCTTGAGCGCGAGGAGGACTGGGCCAAGGCCTTCGAAAGCTTTTACCAAGAACGAAAAGTTGACA
>JAUIFT010000339.1 GCA_030430345.1 Calditrichia bacterium
TTTTAACCTGGTAAGCAGCTTCGAAGGCATTCCAGGGATTTTCTTCTACCTGCTTATGCCCAAGGGCAATACGGCGTTCATGCTTGTTGATATCCAGCACAACCACTTCGATCTCTTCGCCCTTACGGATAACTTCGCTTGGGTGGCGAATTTTGCGCGTCCAGGAGAGATCAGAAATGTGAACCAGTCCGTCAACGCCTTCTTCCAACTCAACAAAAGCACCAAACGGGGTCAGGTTACGAACAACACCCTTATGCTTGCTTTCGACCGGGTATTTGTTTTCGATATCTTCCCAGGGATCCGGCGTCAATTGCTTCAGACCAAGTGAGATTTTTCTTTCATCCGGCTCGATGCTGAGCAATACAGCTTCAACAATTTCGCCTTCTTTAAGAATTTGCGCGGGGTTTTTAATATGGTGAGACCAGCTCATTTCCGAAACGTGGATCAGGCCTTCAATGCCATGCTCCAGCTCAACAAATGCGCCGTAATCCGTCAGACTAACAACTTTTCCTTTAACTTTGGAGCCAACCGGGAAACGCTCTGCGATATTTTCCCACGGATGCGGCTTCAGTTGCTTCAGACCGAGAGAAATACGGGATTTGTTTTCGTCGAAGTCGAGGATCATTACGTCAATCTCCTCATCGAGCTTCACCAACTCGCTGGGATGATTTACGCGGCCCCAGGAAAGGTCGGTAATGTGCAGCAGTCCGTCCACACCACCAAGATCGATGAACACACCGAAGTCGGTGATATTCTTGACAACACCACGGCGCACCTGGCCTTTTTCCAGTGTCTTGAGAATATCGGAACGCTTGCTTTCCAGTTCTTTTTCAATAATGGCACGACGGGAAACAACGATATTTTTCCGCTGTGCATTAACTTTTACAATCTTAAGGTTCAATCCTTTGTTAACGAAAGCATCGAAATCGCGAATTGGTTTTACATCAACCTGGGAGCCGGGCAAGAATGCATCCACGCCATCCAGATCCACAACAAAACCACCTTTGATACGGCGGGTAATCCGGCCTTCGATTTGCTCTCCGCTTTCATATTTGCTCATCAGGCGGTCCCAGGTGCGCAGGAAGTAAACCTTGCGGCGGGAAACCTGAATGTTGCCATCAACATCTTCCGGAGATTCCAGGAATAATTCTACCTCATCACCTACTTTAAATTTCTCGATATCAATAAACTCTTCGATGGGGAGAATACCTTCACTCTTGAAGCCCATATCTACGATAACATGGGTAGCGCCAATTTCCGAAATTTGACCGGAAACGATTTCTTCTTCCTTGAATCTTTCAAAACTCTTATCATAAAGCGCCATCAATTCTGCAGATTGACCGCCGCTTTCTTCAGCCATCAGTCGCTCTAAATCTTCCAGTTTTACGACTTGACCAGGGGTAAATCCACCTTCCGTGGCGACTGCTTCCACAGCCTGGGTTTCAGCCTGAACTTCCTTGGTTTCAGCCTGTTCTTGTTTAACTTCGTCACTCATCTAACAAATTCCTCGTTAATTAATGGTTTTATGCTTCCCTTCATCAGGAAGACACAGCCGCCTAATATAAAGCCCCTCCATCAGTTTTGCCAACAGTAAAATAAAAATTACCGGCCTTTTGAGATTTTCGCTAAAACCGGAAAAAACGCTGGAAAAAGGGTTACGAACGATCGTTTGAAAAATTCTTCGATTCTTTAGTTGACAATTTTGATGAAAATCAATTTAATAAAGAAGTATATAATGTATGATGGGTTAGCAAGGATTGAACCCAATACGCCGAATGAGCGTTTAATTGAGAATCAAGATGTTGAATGAATAAGTTCAGGGTTGAATGATCATACCGAGACTGCGCCGATATATTTTATTCTTTCTCCTGTTGCCCGGTTTATTATTGGCCGAATGGCGCGCTGGTGAAATGCGTATACGCATCGACGACGTCACCCCGGACAACATGAAGCGCATTATGGCCCTTGGCATCGAAGTTGAACATATTCAACTCCCCGCCCTTTACCTTTACGTTATACCGGAAGAATATAGCCGCCTGCAGCAGTTGGGCATCTCACCCGAGATCATCATTGCTGATATGGCCGCCTACTCCCGCCAATTAATGCAGAGCCAGGCAATCGCCGGCTATTACGATTATTATTCCGCAAATACCTTAACCGATAGCCTTGTCAGCCGCTACCCGGCAATCATCCAGAAAGTAAGTTATGGCCTAAGCGTTGAAGGCCGGCAGCTCTTTGCGATCAAAATCAGCGACAATGCTTTGCAGGACGAAGCAGAGCCGGAAGTCGCATTTGACGGCTGTCATCATGGCGATGAAATTATCAGCGGGGAAATCCTGATGATGTTCATCGAAGAACTCTGCCAACAATATGGCAAAGACAAACGCATTAGCAAACTCGTCAATACCCGGGAAATCTGGATATTCCCATTTGTGAATCCGGATGGCCGGCAATCGTTAACCCGGCGAAATGGCAATCATGTCGATCTTAACCGGGATTGGGGATATATGTGGGACAATTGGGGCGGCAGCAAGCGCCCTTACTCTCAACCGGAAACCCGGGCGGTTTTCAACTGGTTAATTGATCATCAATTCGTATTTATGCAATCAATCCATGCCGGCACGGAAATGATCTCCTACCCCTGGAGCTATCGTCCCAATGCCTGCCCGGACTATGATGCGATCAATCTGCTCGCAACCAG
Organism: Calditrichia bacterium; assembly: GCA_030430345.1. The sequence continues at coordinate 2,702 of JAUIFT010000339.1, forward strand.
CTACGCCGGCACTTCGGAATATGACATCCTCTATTATGGCCAGGGCTTCAACCAGCTATATCCGATTAACGGTAGTGCAAAGGACAGCTACTACGGTTTGCGCGGCACCCTTAGCTGGACGATGGAAATTTCCGAAGACAAAGCCCCTGACGCAGACGACGTTAATAAATTTTACAAACGCAACCGGCCGGCGATGTTCAATCTCCTGGAAATGGCAGGGAAAGGGGCGCACGGCAAAATCATTTCCGCTACGGATGGCACTCCCGTGGCTGCAACAATATGGTTTCGCAATAATAAAAGTGAACTTTGGCCGGTATATTCCGATCCACTTGTTGGTGATTTCCACAAGATTCTTTTGCCCGGTGAATACACTGTAAAAGTTTCCGCCAATGGTTTTCAGGATAAAATCATAGCCGGGTTTATCGTGCCGGACAGCGGGCAGGCGACATTGGATTTAGAATTACAGCCATCCCCGGGAACATTCGGTTATCAAGTAATAGCCACTCGTATTCCCGGGAACAACTACTCCGATGAAGGACTCACCTATCGGACACTGGCTGCTCCCGATAATCGCTACTACTCCCTGGGCAGGAATGGCTGGATCATAATAGATATGGGTAAAACGCTTTATGACCTGCCCGGCAACGATTTAAAAATTACCGAAGGCAGTGAGGCGGAAGAAGGTTTCCATCTGTCTGTCGCACGCCACTGGCAGGGTCCCTGGCAATTTATCGGCAACGGTATTGGCAGCAGTGAATTTGACCTGGCGGATTATAACGTCAGCGAGTTTCGTTATGCTCGCCTCGAAGATGACGCTGATGGTTTTTCCGGCACTGCCGATGCAGGCTTTGATTTGGATGCTATCGAAGCTGGATTGCTGCCCGGCGACGGTCCTTTTGTAATCGCAACCGACTGGCGGGTTGCCGATACCTTGAGTAATTTTAATGGCATATTTGAAGCGGGAGAAACCGTTTCCCTGATGATGACGCTAACGAATCCCGCTAATAATCCTGCCGAAAACATATCGGTAACGTTGTCTTCCAGTCATCCCCAATTAGATATTCTCTCCGCTGATTTTTCCGCGGATTATATTCCCGGAAAGGGCACCTTCGTCACAGATCAGATTCAATTACGGGCCTCTCCGGAAATCGAAGTTTTGACCCACATTCCCCTGATGGTTGATATGAAAACCGCAAATGGGGATTCCTGGCGACATTTGCTTACTTTAAAAGTACACAGTGGCGCCCGGCTGCAATTGGAAACAGACACGCTGGCATTTGACAAGGTGCTGGTTGATCAATCGATGACATCGGATTTAAGCATTCGAAATGGTGGGCTGGATACACTAAAGATTTTTCGCCTGGAAACCGGCCAGGCGTTATTTCTCGCAGGCGAAACGCAAATGATCATTCCCCCTCAGCAAGAGAAAAATCTTCAGGTATTTTTTCATACAAGCGAAGAAGGTGCTTTTGAAGACACCCTGATAATTTGGTCGAACGATCCGGCCCATCCCCGGCAGACGGTTCTCCTGGGCGCTATTGCACAGCTTTCCCCGGAAATACGCCTGGCAGTGGATTCTGTCGGCATTTCCCTGGCGACTCATGATCAACATACGGTCAATATTTCCATTGCAAACGATGGCGCTGGTGAATTGATATACACGGCCTCTTTACCGGAATCCCGGATTTATGATAAGACGCTGCCGGCATACGAGATCCCCGTTTTCAGCTATCATTTGAATCAATCATTTCCGGAAGAGACGAATGCTGATCACTGGTTAATATTTGCAGAAGAAGAAA
>JAUIFT010000340.1 GCA_030430345.1 Calditrichia bacterium
ACAATTGGCAGCATGTGCAGGAAATGGGGAGAATTGTTTATGACCCCAGCGGCCTTCCCGGTCAATGCACCGGACTGATAATTCCGCTAAACGGAGAAGATGGAGCGCAATTGCAGAATTTCCCCCGCCGCGCGCTCCTGGAAGAAATTATTGCACCTGAAGAAGATTTCGTTATGGCGATTTCTCCGGAAGGGAATTTGCAATACCTTAGCGGGCGTCTGCAGCAACATCTGCCAAATTATTCTGAAGCGGCTTTTGGAAAATCTGCCAGACCTTTTCCGGAAGTGCTCGGGCAAAGCAATCGCTTAATTGCCGAAAACTTTTGGGACGCTTACACACGGGATCCGCAGCCAGGGCAGAAATTTCTTCTTAAGTTGGATCAATCGACGCATCAGCCCCCGGTAACGTTGGAGTTCACTGCTTGTGAGCTGCCGGAGACCTTTCCCAATCAACAAATCATTCTGTTTGGCAGTCCGTTACAGTCCCGCCAACAATTAAGCCAGATGAGCGCCCGCTTACAGTTGCTCAGTGAAATCAGCCGGGATTTTCATCAGATCAAAGACCTGAACGTTTTCTACAAACAGATGCTTGCACATATTCAACGCTTAATACCTCGGGCGCAGGCGGCAGCTATTCTTATTCGCACGCCGCATGGATATACATATGGCATTGGCAATGGATATGATCAACAAAAACTGGCGAAGAAATTACTCCTCTCCCGCTCGTTGTCATTCTCTCCGGAAAAAACCAATAGTATTGACTATCTGATTGATGCCCCGGACATCCATCATGAAATTGCCAGTAACCTGCAACTTCGGGAAATGAATGATAATGGCGATGCTAATTTTTCACCGGGCGGTCAATTACTCGGGGCGATACGCATTCGTAATATTGCCCACACCATTCTGCAAATAGGTGTTACGGATGGTGGCAGAGCCTTCGATGAGACAGACCGTTTACTACTTGCCTATATAGTGCAGCAGGCCTCCTTTGCACTGCACCACCATCTGACTGCGTATAAACTACAGGAAAATGAAGTCAATTATTGCGCCCTTCTTGAGCAATCCCCGTTAGCAATTTTTATTTTACAGCAAGACCAACTGAAGCTATATAATCAGAAATTTCTAAATCTGCTGCAAATACGTGACAAGGGTGATTTTAAGGGTGACATCTGGCTAAATGTTCATCCGGAAGACCTTGCGGCAGTGAAAGAAAAGATTGCGGAAAGCGGCCGGCATCCCGGGGAAAATGAACTGGAGTTCCGCCTATTGGACAGCCAGCGGCAAACGATAAATTGCCTGGGCATTTTTATGCAGATTCAATATAATCGCAAGCCAGCGGTTATTTGCGAGATACTTGATATTACCCGGCAGCGCCGCCTGGAAAATCAATTATTACAGGCGCAGAAGATGGAAACACTTGGCGCGCTGGCGACGGGCATCGCCCACGATTTCAACAATATTCTCGGCACAATAATTCCCGGTGCGCAGCTAATCGCCAATGCACCGGACGCACCGGAAACATCCATTCGGGCGGACATTATCTACAAGATGGCCCGGCGGGCAGCAGCTTTAACTCAGCAACTGCTCTCCTATGCGCAATTGAATGAAGAACAGGCGATCATTTGCAATCTAAATGGCGTCGTGCTGGAGGCACGGGAACTATTTGAGAACACCATCGGGCCCAATATTCAGGTGCATTATGCCCTGGAAGACGGCTTACCCAACATTACCGGGGATCGCAACCAATACACCCAGATGTTGCTTAATCTCGTTGTAAATGCCCGTGATGCCATGCCGGATGGCGGTGAAATATTCATTTCTACCCGGCAAGCCGAAATTGCAGCAGAGCAGGGCGCTAATCAACAACTGCCCGCCGGAAAATACCTGGAGTTGATTGTTCGTGATACCGGTAGCGGGATCCCCCGGGACATTCGCCGTAAAATATTTCAACCGTTCTTCTCCACGAAAACCGATGCCGTCGGCAGTGGCATGGGTCTGAGCATCGTCTATGGAATTTTGAAAAAACATGGTGGGTATATTCTCTTAAAAAGCAGTGAAGGAACAGGCAGCGCCTTTAAAATTTACCTGCCATTGAGCAAGCAGACGAAACAGGAAATTGGCAAACCACCGGCAGTGCCAGCACCGGAAGCAGATTCCCCGGCAAAAACAATTTTGATTGTCGACGACGAAGAGAATCTCCGTGATGTGCTAAAAGGGATGCTGAAACTGGAGGGGCACCAATATCTGGAAGCGGACGGCGGGAAATCCGCTCTGCAATTATACAAGGCCCATCAGGATAAAATTGACTTGATCATACTCGATTACGGGCTAAAGGATATGAATGGCCGGGAAGTTTTCCAGGGCTTGCGGAAAATTAATCCCACCGCAAACGTTATGCTTTGCAGCGGCTATGGCAAACAGCATGAAGTGTTAACACTTATCCAGGAATACGGTCTGCCATTTATGCCGAAGCCTTTCACCCTGGAAATGTTAACGGCCAAGTTAAATTCGCTTTTTGCCCTGGATGAAAAGGATGCCGATTAGCCAATTATAATGGTAAATTCCCGTGCTTCTTCGGAGGATTTTTATCCACCTTAGTTTTCAGAAGCGCCAGCGCGCTACAAATTCTGGCGCGCGTATTTTTCGGTTCGATCACCTCATCTACATATCCATGTTCTGCCGCAAGATAAGGATTGGCAAACTTATCCCGGTATTCCGCTTCTTTTTCCGCCAGGGCAGCTTCCGGATCTTCCGCCGCGGCAATATCCCGCTTAAAAATAATTTCTGCTGCGCCTTTCGGCCCCATAACGGCAATTTCCGCCGTCGGCCAGGCAAAGTTAAAATCACCACGGATATGCTTTGAGCTCATCACATCGTAAGCACCGCCATAGGCTTTCCGCAAAATTACGGTTATTTTCGGCACAGTTGCTTCGCAGTAGGCATAGAGCAGCTTCGCGCCATGACGAATAATACCTCCCCATTCCTGTGCAGTCCCGGGTAAAAATCCCGGCACGTCGACCAGGGTTACCAATGGCACATTAAACGCATCGCAAAAGCGCACAAACCGGGCGGCTTTCACAGAAGCGTCGATGTCCAGAACTCCAGCTAAAACAGCGGGTTGGTTGGCAACAATCCCAATTGATTCACCATTCATACGGGCAAAACCAACCACGATATTCTGGGCAAAAAGCTCATGAATTTCAAAGAAATTACCATCATCCACCAGAAGTTTGATGGCATCTTTCACATCATACGGCTTGCTGGGATTGTCCGGGATAATATTATTCAGCGCCGCTTCGCTGCGGCTGGCAGGATCTTTGGTCGAAAAAGCGGGAGGATCTTCAGCATTATTTAGCGGCAAATAGCTGAATAATTCACGAATCTTTACCAGGCATTCTACATCATTATTACTGACGACATGGCTGACGCCGCTTTTCGATGCATGGGTCACGGCCCCGCCGAGATCTTCAAACGTAACATTTTCGTGAGTCACCGTTTTAACAACATTCGGCCCGGTAACAAACATATAACTACGATCTTTCACCATAAAGATGAAATCGGTTATCGCCGGCGAATATACCGCGCCCCCTGCGCAGGGGCCCATCACTGCAGAGATTTGCGGCACAACACCGCTGGCCAGGGTATTTCGTAAAAAGATATCCGCATAAGCCCCCAGACTAACGACACCTTCCTGAATGCGTGCACCACCGGAATCATTTAAACCGATCACCGGCACACCGAGCTTCATGGCCATATCCATAATTTTACAAATTTTTGCGGAATGGGCAGCAGATAGGCTACCGCCAAAAACCGTAAAATCCTGACTGAATACGCACACCGGCCGGCCATTGATTTTTCCGGTGCCGGTAACAACGCTATCCCCCAAATACCGCTGTTTATCCAATCCAAAATCATGGGTGTGATGGCGGACGAGCATGTCGATCTCTTCGAAACTGCCTTCATCCAGCAACACATCCAGGCGTTCCCGGGCAATTAACTTTCCCTGATCATGCATTTTCTTGATTCTGGCTTCGCCCCCACCCTGCAGCGCTTCTGCCTGCAATTGGCGTAAGTGCGCCAGCTTTTCTTCAAAACTACCCTTTTTAACATCCGCTTTTTTAGCCACTGGCAACCTCTTCTGCTTGTATTTACTCCGAAATTTCTATCTAAAACAGCCCTTAAAGAAGGAAATAACTGCTGGTATTTACCATTGCGCAATACCAGTGATGATTATTCATCCTGAGAAAGGAATTTGATGATTGAGATACAAAATCGTACCAATACGACGAGAAGATAAAACACTTCCCGGAAAATTGCACGTTTTGTTTCATTTTCTACCCGCTAGTTGTATATTGACACTACGGATAAAATTGATACTTATTGCAGCAGACAATCAAAGCAACAAATGAAATGAGCGCAAAAAAAGACATTATTGTCCGCCGGGCGGAACCGGATGATGTTGAGGGTATCTATAATATTTACCAGGGTGCTAAT
>JAUIFT010000341.1 GCA_030430345.1 Calditrichia bacterium
TTCGATATGTCTTCCCATCAATATGCACATCCAGGAGGGCAGGATCCAGCAGTCCATACACGGCTTTGGAAAGAATAGACTTTCCGATACCAGACTCGCCAAACAGAAAAGTGATTTTCTGCCGGGGAATCTCGAAATGATCGATCGAGATAAAGGTGTTGCCATGTTTTGCGATTTCGATATCGTATTTGAAAGTCATAGTTTATTATCTGTTTTTTGGTCTGCCGAACATTTAGCTATCCTTTACCCATTTGCAAATTTGCAGATTTGCAAATGGGCAAGAAAAACAGCTGACCGAATCATCATCTAAATACTTTTGTCCAATCCTTTTTTACAACTCATTCCTCCGGGCAAAACCATTGGAGATTTTGTATATGCACAACAGGGTAAAAACAATCGAAAAAGCGACGGTAATTCCCTGCAAATGTTCAAAAAACAATTTCGGAAAGTAACCAGGATGGGTAATAAAATATCCGATGGCAAGAATGTCCTGTTTACTATCAATTTTCGCCAGCAGGCTGCCCAATGTTACCGGCAGGTTAACCGCGCTGACGCTGGTGGAAAGCCCCACCGACACAATAAAATCGATACTGCACAGCAGAAAAACTGTGATGCCAAAAACAGCGATCAGCTTATTAAAAATATGGGCAACACTATTTTTCCAGAGGATTTCCCGGTTCACAATTTGCCATTCGGGAATACCGCAAACCAGCATGGCATTGTAAAAATCCCGCCGGCGGAAATAGGTGATCCGCTCGCGAACAAGGTCACTAATTTCAATAAAAACAAAGAGACTGATCACAAAAGCAATAATAACCATTATATAGAAAGCGCTGCTGAGCGAACCATCCTGAATCATCACCGTGATGATAATATATCCGACCAGAATACCAACAATTTGCGGCACGGAACGGATAATATTCAAGCAGAAAGTCACCGTCAGGTAAGGAAATTTATTCGTCGCTTTTTCCAGGAAATAACTGCCAACCCCGCTAAACCAACCAAGCAGTGCGGAGAAGACAATCACCAGCGAGGAAATAAAGAAAGTATTCAGTAAACCACTCTGCACTTTCGCCAGCGCCGGCTTGTTCAAGAACAGCAGATTCCATCCCCAGAGCAGCAGCATACCCCCCAGCCAAATAAGCAGCCAGAGCTTGTCTTTTTCCCGGTAAAGTCTGCTCATGCTCCCGTTCCTTCCTCGTTGGCATAACGACGGGCATCCCGGGCAATCCAGCTGTCGGTAAATATTTCCGTTGCTTTCACCACCAGAAAAATCCCCAGAACGATTACCAGCACAACATCAAAGCGGCGATACAGTATATTCTGCATTAGCTCATAACAAAGATGGCCCTGAATGTTTAAAGCCATTTCGATAATCACTAATCCGGAAATCAAGAAAGAAGCCTGCTCTTTCATTGCTGCTAAATACTGCTGGCGGGCATTGATATAAATATGTGCAAACACATGCCCGGGAAATGATTTTCGCAGCGCAAAAATATTCTTTAGCGGAATGCCGGATTTCTCATTAGTGCTGTAATCATTATGAAGATTCTTTACTATAGCGGTTTCCACATATCCTTTCCGGCTTTCCCCAACCAGGAAAGTGAAGAACTTTTGCGCATAGGTGATCAACAGGCCATTGGAAATAACCCCGAGCAGCACCATAAAGAAAAAACTGTCCGTATCGAAGCGCGTCTTGAAAGAGTAAGCAATAACATAGGCCGGCGAAAAAAGGATAAAATAGAGCAATCCTTTTGCAAAGGCTTTTCCGAGGTAAGCAAATATTTTAATAGGGTTTATCAGCGCTTTTTTTTCTTTGTCCCGCAGGTTTTGTAAATATTCCCACAGTTCTGCCAAATAGGATTCCCGCTCCTGCTTCATCCGGGTAAAGCGAAAAATTGCCATGGTTTGCACGCCATAATAAGTAATGGCCATAACCAGCATATAAACGAGAATAAAGCTGAACAGCATACCGAGAATTTCCAGCAATTTGTTACCATCCAGCGCGCTTGCCGGTGCTGTGGAGGAAATTGCCGAAGCGGTTTCTCCAGCCAGATACCGCTGTATTTCCAGCAGCAGCGCTTCATTTTTTCCCCGGTTTTCCGGGAAATAAATATCAAGCGTTTCTTTCAGTAGGGCGCGTTGTTGCGGATCGCGAAAATCGATACTGCCGGCGGGGGGCAAATATTTTTGCAACGCGGCACTGCGGGCATCGGCAGCTTTCCGGGAATCTACACCAAAATTGATAATCATCCCGATAAAAACGGCTGTCACCACGATGATGCTTAAAAGATGTTCGTTTCGTTTGCTCTGCATTCTTCAGATGATTTTTTCAGATTATCGCTTCGGGCGAATTTCAACTACGTTCTCTTTTTGCGCAGCATTATAACCACTGCCCAGTATAATATTTTCAATATCGTTTACCAGGTAGCGGGCGCTTTCCTTCAACTCACCCTGATAGGCGGCTGGTTGCAAAATACAATCCAGACCGTCCGCTGTTTCGAAAATTTGCCATACCGGCAATTCGCGGGATTGCCCCCGGGTGCTATTATAATGGGTAAATAACAGCTGTATCTGGCGGTTTACAGCTTCGATAGCCGTACGTATCCGTTCAATCCGCTCCGGAGTAAGGCCTGCTGCCGACTGTGCAACTTCTTTATCCGGATAATACCAGGATATATTCTCCCGCTCGCTATTAAGAAAAGCCCAGCCAAAATCCTTTTCTCCGTCGAGGGTTTCGACATAATAAAATGATTGTTTTTGCGGATGAGAAAACCAGCGGCGCAGGCGGGTATTTTCCGCCAGGTAATAATGACGGGACGCCGGCGTTTTTTCAAACGTAGCCACTTTTACCAGGAATAATCGATTGGGCACTTTCACTGCGACAGTATCGCCAATAAACAACCGTTCGGAAAAATATTCCTGCTGCCCGGCCCGCATTGATTAATCCGGCCTCGTCCTTCAACAAATAATAGCGTTGATGCTCTATTTCCAGATGCATACAAGCGGTAAAATTGTCGCTAAGAAATCCATCGCTTTCCAGCACGCGCAAGGGCTGATAAGGCAGGAAACGGCGAAGGTCGCGCTCTTCAATCTGCTGCTCGTATTTATTATAGATACGGAGCACGCCGGGATGTTCGACAACCAGATAATCGCTGATCTCTCCCGGAGCCTGTCCGTAAAGCATCGAACAGATCAGCATGCCGAAAATGCAGCTTATAAAATAGGGTGTTTTTCTCAATGGATGTATTTTTCTGCGCTGTATGTTTTTGCTGTTCCGGCATCGGAACAATCGTTAGAAAATTTTCTTAGCCCATCCAAAAACCTTTACGATGGGAAATGCCCAGGGCTTTCTTACATTTCGAGCAAAAGTATAAGTAACGGCGGCCAAAGTTGCTTTTCAGCTCCTTAAACCAGACTTCTGCCAGCGGCTCATTACAGTGCGGACAGAGGGGCGTCTCATCAAATTTCTCTTTCAGATTGATCATCGCTTAGTCCTCTTTTCTCACGATGGATTTTGCCGGGGAGATGATATTTCTCTTTACGAATTCCTTAATTAATGCCCGGTTAAAGCGGCGAACCCCTTCAGGATTCAGATGATCGCTATCTTCAAAATGCAAATAGCTGTCGACAACATTATACTTATTAAAATCCAGATATGGAACATCGTATAAGCTTGCGATGCTATTTATTGTTTTTTCTACGTTCTCATAGTTGCTGATTTGGGCCAAATATGCTTGCGGCACCGGTTGCGTCACCAGGATTGCACGTGCATTCTTCTGATGCACTAACTTAAGTATTTTATGAATGTAGGACAGCTGCAGGTCAAGTAATTCAACTTCCCGCATTTCTTCCGGCGCAAATTCGGTTTGATAATTAGGATGCTGCTGGTCTACCGGAATAATCTTGGGCTTAGACCGGGTTAACTCAACATAACCACCAGCCACGTATGCTTGTCCGGAAAATTTCTTTTGTTTCACCGGGAGGGCAAAGCCGGTAACATGCTGCACCCATTTTTCAACGATTTTGTTATATGCGTGGGGATTATTAATTGCCAGCGCCATTTCTACCAATTCCCGGGAGTATGGAGTATTTGTCGCCAAATCATAAAAGCTTTCCAACCCATCCCGATCCAGAACACCGGTATACAATTCCAGAACAACCCATTTCGGATTTACATCGTCGATATATTTCTTGAGTAGATAATAACTGTTTAGCGGCGTCTGGTTTGGCGAGCCCATGTTAAATGTCTCCAGGCCATAATTTGCATACAAGCGATTATCGAAAGTACGATACGCATGGGAAGAGCCGACAAAAAGAATATCAACATCATCATAATGCTGAATTTCCTGAAACCGTTGGAAAGAATGTCCGAAGCCTCCAGCAACCACGGGGTTTCGGGTGGACAGGTCCATCAGTGATTTATTCTGAAAACGGATGTTCAAAAAAACAAACACCAGCACCAGGTAAATAACCGGTATGCT
>JAUIFT010000342.1 GCA_030430345.1 Calditrichia bacterium
TTTTTAATCCTTTTGCAACACCGGTTTTCGATGGAAACCGCGCCTTTCAATACCTGGAAAAACAATGCGAATTTGGGCCACGCTATCCTGGCTCCCCCGGTCACAAAGCCTGTGGGGATTTCCTGGTTTCCGAACTCAAAAAATATAGCGATCGTGTAGTTGAAAACCGCTTCACCTATAGAGATAAACGGGATAGCAGCATTGTTTACGACGGCAGAAATATTGTCGCATCTTTTAATCTCACACCGAAGCTCAATTATCGGGTCATGCTATGTGCCCATTGGGATACCCGGCAGTTTGCCGATAAAGACCCCGATAGCACATTGCACAACCAGCCGGTTCCTGGCGCCAACGATGGCGCTTCCGGGGTTGCGGTTTTAATGGAGATGGCGCGTATCCTCGAGCAGTTTCCCCTGGATTTCGGGGTGGATATCATTCTCTTCGATCTGGAAGATGCCGGAGATTATGGCGCTTCAATAAACAGTGATTCCCTGATGCCGTTCTGTATCGGCGCCAATCACTTTGCCAATACTCAAACTTCCTATCGGCCGCGCTATGGTATTTTGCTCGATATGATTGGTGATAAAGATTTGAAGATCAAAAAAGAAGCCTATTCCAACTACTACGCACCGCAGGTGGTCGAACGCGTCTGGAACGCCGCTCGCAAATTAAACCTCGACGTTTTTTCCGATTCGCTTTCCGATCCGATCATTGACGATCACTACCCATTTTTAGAAAAAGGGATTCCGGTGATTGACATCATCGATTTTGATTATGACTACTGGCATACCACAGCGGACACACCAGATAAATGCAGTCCGCAAAGTCTTCAGATAGTTGGCGACGTATTGCTGGCAGTACTCTATCCGACAGAATAGTGAATGAAATTCAGGGTTAAGAGTTGATTGCTTCCCTCCAAGAGTTGTTCATTTGCTAATTGCTCATTTTAAAACAAAATATTTTTCACTCACTGCTTCACTTCACCTAAAAAGAAGGACCAATCTATGGCCTGGATAAAAATGATTGATGAAACGGATGCCAGCGGAAAGCTGAAGACACTTTACGATAAGCTAACCAATAGTGAGGGCGTCGTCGATAATATTCTCAAGATCCACAGCCTCAATCCCCCATCCCTTACCGGGCATTTTGAATTTTACAAAACCCTGATGCGCGGGAAATCCGGCCTTAGCCGCACGCAACGGGAAATGATAGCAGTGGTCGTTTCCAGTATCAACAAATGCCATTACTGAATGGCGCATCACGGAGCGGGTCTCCGTCGGCTTACAAATCATGACAATTTGGTGCAGCAATTGAAGAAGGACTATCAGCAGGCCAATATAGCAGCGAACGATCGGGCAATGCTTGATTATGTTGCAAAATTAACCAGAGAACCGTGGGAAATGGTTCGCCAGGATGTGGAAGATTTACGCCAGGCCGGCTTTGCCGATGCCGATATTCTTGATATCAATCAGGTAGCCGGATATTACGCATTCGTTAATCGGCTTGCAGATGGTTTAGGCGTAGAATTGGAAGCAGAATTCGAGGATTAATAAAAAGCCGGATACTGATATTGCCAGCATCCGGCATCTCCTATAAAGCAGAAAAAGGTACTATTACTTAACGCTTTATTCTTTTTCCTTAAATTTTAATGAAGCAGAATTGATGCAGTAACGTAGTCCGGTCGGCTGTGGTCCGTCGGGAAAAACATGGCCAAGATGGGCATCGCAATTACTGCAAACCACTTCGGTGCGAATCATACCATGGCTGGCATCATGATTTTCACCGACATTTTCAGCGTCGGCAACATCCCAGAAACTCGGCCAGCCGCTGCCCGAATCATACTTCTCATTGGAATTAAACAATTCGGCACCACAGCAAACACAGTGATATTTACCCGTTGATTTATTTTCATTGTATTCCCCGGTAAATGCGCGTTCGGTGCCTTTTTGACGGGTAATACGATATTGTTCCGGCGATAATTGCGCTTTCCATTCCGCTTCGGTTTTTTTGATTTTATCACTCATATCTTACTCCTTATCGATTAATGGAAAGTTTAAATTGATTAATAATTGTTAACAGCTGTATTACCTTTCCCCCGATAGCGTTCATAGCTTACCAATTTTTGATCCCCCGACTAGACCGCTCGTTACAATAATTATAAAAAGATGCGAGATTTCAAGTTTTTTTAATTAAGTTTGGATATGCCAATCGAATTTAAGCGCATATCACTTCTTTCCGAAATTCTCAACACAAACCTGATTATTCTGAGAAAAACATCATATCAATTCTATCTTAACGACAGAGGTTAAATGCCATGAGTTTAAAAGACAAGGTCATTTTGATAACTGGCGCCAGTGCAGGTATAGGACTGGAAACCGCCAAACAATTAAAAGAAAAAGGCGCAACGGTAATTATCAATGCCCGCAATCAAGAGAAACTTGAAAAGGCTGGCGCAGCTTTAGGCGTCGATACTATCGCTGGAGATGTCTCCAAAGAATCAGATGTGCTGCGGATTTTCGAGCATATTCGGAAGCAGTATGGCCGCCTGGATTCGTTAATTAACAATGCTGGCTACGGCTATTTTGACACGCTGGAAAATATGGATGTCGATAAATTCAACCAGGTTTTCGCCACCAATGTTACCGGTGCGATGCTTATGGCCCGGGAAGCGGCAAAAATATTCAAAGTGCAAAATAGCGGTGACATCATCAACATTTCATCAACAGCTGGTTTAAAGGGTTTCGCTTACGGCACCGCTTATTCCGCGACAAAATTTGCCCTGAAAGCAATGACACAATGCTGGCAGGCGGAATTACGCAAACATAATGTGCGGGTTATTCTTGTCAATCCCAGTGAAGTACAGACGGATTTCGTGATTAATTCCGGCCGGGAAGCGCGGGATTATAATCCGACAAAACTACATTCGGAAGACATTGCCCATGCGATCTGTGCGACATTGGAAATGCATCATCGTGGCTTTATTACCGAACTGACTGTTTTCGCGACAAATCCACAGTAATGAATAGAGGTCAGATGTTAAAATTATTCGAAAACAAAAAATATTAAAAAAGCGCTAAGTACTCAGCTGCAGGAAAATTGACGACAATATTATGACAAATCAAATAATACCAAATGCGATAATCACTCCTCGTACCGCCCGCTATTATACCTTAGGAACAGCGGGCCCCTCCACTCGTGAAGTATGGTTTGCCTGCCATGGATACGGTCAGTTAGCCGAATATTTTGCCCGTCATTTTTCTCATATCGCTTCGGACAAACGCCATATCGTTGTGCCGGAAGGGTTATCGCGCTTTTATCTCGATGGCCCGGGCGGGCGGCGTGTTGGCGCTACCTGGATGACCAAAGAAGACCGCCTGAGTGAAATTGAAGACTACATCAAATATCTGGATAACATCTCCCGGGAAATTTTTAGCCGGATTCCCCGGGAGCAGCTTAAAGTAACTGTATTGGGATTTTCCCAGGGCACTGCCACCGTTTCCCGCTGGATTACGCGCGGCGATATCGACGCAGATCGATTGATTTTATGGGCGGGCATGCTACCGCCGGAACTGGATTTAACAGCGTGCCAGCCATTATTTAATCGTTTGAACCTAACCATAGTACTCGGCGATCAGGATGAATATGCCCGCCCGGCAATAATCGAGAAACAGGAAAATTTGCTGAATTCGCATAACATTCATTTTCGCAATATTCGCTTTAACGGCACCCACAAATTAAATTCCGATGTACTAAAAACACTGGCAATGGAGATGTCTATTCAAAAATAGCATTTCATATATTCTTGTTTTATTTCCGACGTTACTTTTCTGCTCAGAAAAGAGAACAAACATATATTTGGCCCACTCATCACTTAAAAGATACATAGCATTCATTTATCGAAAGGAGCTCGCATGACGAAATCCACTTTTATTTCCCGTCTGCTGGGACTTAAAAGTAACAACAAACCCAAGGAAGATTTACCAACAATGCAGGAACGGCTGGATGCATTGAGAAATTTACCGAAACTACTCAAACTCATTTGGGAAACCAGTCGCTGGATGACGGTTACCGGGATGATTCTCCGCTTGATTACAGCAGCAATCCCGTTGACCAACTTGTATATCGGTAAATTGATTATTGATGAGATTGTCATTTTATACAATGCCGGCGGCGGAGATATGACCTATCTCTGGCAACTCATCACCCTGGAGTTACTGGTCGTTCTATTCTCTGATTTACTGGGAAGAATTCTCTCCCTGCTAAACAGTTTACTGGGCGATCTCTTCAGCCAGGTGACATCGATTCGCTTAATAAAAAAATCTGCGCAGATGGACCTGGAATTTTTTGAAGACCCTGACTTTTACGACAAAATTGAACGGGCAAGGCGTCAAACCAATGGCCGGGTGCATCTGATGAACCAGATGATGCAACAGATCCAGGACACGATTACTATTGCTTTTCTTGCGACCGGTTTAATCGTTTTT
>JAUIFT010000343.1 GCA_030430345.1 Calditrichia bacterium
GCGGCTATTTTCAGGCAGCTTACACCTTTATTCCCAAATACCGCTCGCTCTACAGCAATACCGCTACCGACAATACGCTAAACCTGAAACGGGAAGTCTCTGATGTTACTCTCTCTGCTTACCTGGAGTATGGACTAACAGACCGACTGACATTAATCAGCGAATTGCCCTACAAAATGACCGAAACCCATCCGGAAGTTTTTAATACCCAAGATTTTGGCGATAATCTGTTAGCAGCAGGCACTTTAAACGGTCTTGGCAATATCAGTCTGGGCGTTTTGCATCCGCTGATGGGCGGCAACTTTCAGCTGTCCGGCCGTTTTAAGCTGGAAACGAATGTGCACGACAGTGATGCGGCAACCGGCCTGCGCAGCGGTATTGATGCTTGGGGGTTTTACCCGGCAATTATCCTCGGTAAAAGTTTTGATAAATCCTACATCTTTGCCGATGCCGGGGTGCGTTTCCGCACGAACAATTACAGCAATGAGCTTCTTTTACAAGGTGAGGCAGGCCGATCATTTTTTGATCGTCTCTGGGTCATAGGCGTTTTGGATGTTCGCCAATCACTAAATGATGGCACTGCCAACAATAAAAACAGCGAACAGACCGGTCTTTACCCGGATAATCAGGAGTATTTTGCATTTGGCATCAAGTTCATTTTGAGTATCACGGAACAGGTGGGTGTAAATATCTCCGGGTTCGGCGCGTCTTCCGGGAATCTGGTCGCAAAATCTCCGGCCAACACTCTCGGGATTTATTATCGCTGGTAAAAAAATTGCCGGTATTCCGAATGGCATACCGGCAAAACAGTTAAATTCCGGAAGTCAATCGAACTTAAGGACGGCGGGTAAATTTCCGGAAATTCGGCTTGCGCTTTTCCAGAAACGCTTTTTTTCCTTCCTGGCCTTCTTCCGTCATATAAAATAACATGGTTGCATTTCCGGCCAGTTCCTGTAGTCCTGCCTGTCCGTCGCAATCCGCATTTAATGCTGCTTTTAAGCAACGAATCGCAATTGGAGAGTTGGCAAGAATTTCCCGGCACCATTGAACGGTTTCCGCTTCCAGGTCTGCATAGGGAACCACGGTATTTACCATCCCCATCTCCATTGCCTGCTGAGCATTATACTGACGGCAGAGGAACCAGATTTCCCGGGCCTTTTTCTGGCCAACCATGCGGGCCATATACGCGGCACCATAGCCACCATCAAAAGAACCGACCTTCGGGCCGGTCTGCCCAAAGATAGCGTTATCGGCTGCAATTGTCAAATCACACATCATGTGCAGTACGTGTCCACCCCCGATTGCGTAACCAGCGACCATAGCGATGATCGGTTTTGGACAGGTGCGAATTTGACGCTGAAAATCAAGGACATTCAGGCGATGCACACCGCCGTCATCTACGTAACCGGCATCGCCACGCACGCGCTGATCTCCGCCGGAACAGAAAGCTTTCTCGCCTTCACCGGTGAGAATAATAACACCAACGTTGGCATCATCGCGGGCATCCGCCAGGGCATGAATCATCTCCTTAACCGTCAGGGGACGAAATGCATTCCGCACTTCCGGGCGATTGATCGTTATCTTTGCAATACCCTCTTCACATTTTTCATAACGAATATCGGTATATCCGTCTGCGGCATGCCATTCTACAACACTCATAGGTACTTCCTCCGTATACTAATTTATCGCAAACCGGCAGTTCCTTCAAACCGCCGGTATTTATTTATAGACTATTTTTCCGGATCTCTATCTTATCTCTTCACAATAACCAGAGATATTTTTCGAATCACCTCAGCAAAAATGATTTTACCGGTGAAGTTGAAAATATATCAAGTTTTTTTGCAGATCGAAGAATTTTTATATTTTTCTCTACTCCGTAAAAAACTCATTAAGAATTTTGCTAAATGCCTTTGGTTGCTCAAAATGGCAGTTATGCCCGCAGTTCGAAATTGTTGTCCGGATGATCATTCTGCCGGAGCGAACCATCCGTTCGGAAATTCTCTGGAATTTTCCATCTTTATCACCGTTAATCAGCAGGATCGGGACTGTATTATCGCCAAGTTTTCCCCAGAGAGAGGGCTGGCTGCCGGTACCAATATCCATCAGTGATTTGGCCAGATTGGCTGGTTGGTTTCTAAGCCTTCGCTCAATCATCGCTGGATAATCGGAATGTCCGGAGATCCCCCGAAATAATGGTAATTGATACCACCACTCCAGGAATTCACTATAATCCTCCTTTAACAGACGCCGGGCAAGCGTTGCATCCTTTTCAATACGCGCTTTTTGTTCCTCCTCACTCGCTAACCCCGGGGAAGCAGATTCCAGTATGGTTTGTTTGAATAATTCCGGATAATTCAAGGTGAGATAGAGTGCTATTCGTCCCCCCATCGAATAACCGACCAGGAAACAATTTTGTACGTTAATACGTCGTAATTCTGCTACAATCGCCCGAGAAGTTTCAGCCATTCCCCAAATATGATCACGCGCTGCATTATTCGTTTTTCCATGGCCGGGCAAATCAATTAGTATGCTACAGTATGAATGCTGCAAGGCAGTTGCGATTGGCATCCAGTCATCACCACTGCCCATAAATCCATGCAGAAAAATAACTGGCGTCAAAGAGGGATCACCGACAATTCGGGAAGCTACCATTTTTCTCGACCTTCATATGCGGGCTATTTGCGATAGTATTTCCTGATTGAACAATAGATGCCGGAAATTAGTACGATTTTAATCAAATCAAAGGGAATGAATTTTATCCAGCCATCATAGACAGCCTGGGATATAAAGTAATTATCCAATGCGGCATATAACCAGCCGACGCCACAGAAGAATAATAAAAAGGAGCCCATCTGTGCTGCCAGCATGCTACCGGGAAAGGAGTTCCAGCGTTCGGAACAAAAACCGACAAGTGCAGCGACTGATGGAAAGGCAAGCAAGTAACCGCTGGACACCCGGGAAGTCATAAACTCCCAACCGCTGCCATCACCGGCGGTCACAGGAAAGAATAAACCGATTGCCAGGTAACATATCTGAGCGAGAAAACCGCGAGCGGCGCCAAGAAAAAGGCCGCTGCCATAAACGGCCAGGGTTTGTAAGGTAAAAGGAATATCCCAAATTGGAAACTGGATTTTCGCCCCGGCAATCGTCAATACTGCAAAAAATAGGATTGTTCGCAATTGCACCGTCCAGCGAAGCCGGCCGTTGCGTAAACTATCCAAGTGGGAATCATAATCTGATGCGAGAAGGGAGGTCTTCTTTTCCATAGCTATCCTTAAACTAAAAACGGGATATCCGAAGGGACTCCCGTTTTTAATCAAATCATGTTAAACAAAGACTTATGCGTCGTTATTTTTCTTACGTTCCAGGAAGAGATATTCCTTGTGGCTCAGGTTATAGCGACCTTCTTTGTCGATTTTACTTAAAACGACATACATCGTATCACCAGCGCTAACCACATCAGATACCTTCTCGGTGCGCTTGTCGCTCAGTTGCGAAATATGCACCAGGCCTTCCTTACCGGGCAGAAATTCGACAAAAGCACCAAAGTCCATGATCTTCTTCACGGTGCTCTTATATACTTTACCGACTTCCGGTTCAACAACCATGGAACGAACCATATCCAGCGCGCTTTCGGCAGCAGTTACATCCACCGCGGAGATAACCACCAGACCGGAATCGTCGATGTCGATCTTGGCGCCGGTTTGTTCGATAATTCCCCGGATGTTCTTACCACTGGGACCTATCACCGCACCAATCTTATCGACAGGAATCATCAGCGTAAGAATACGCGGTGCATACTGGGAAATTTCCGCACGCGGACGATCAATGCTGTCTTCCATAATGTCAAGAATTTTCAGACGTGCATTGCGGGCTTTCTCCAATGCTTCTTCCATAATTTCGAAAGTCAAGCCACCGATCTTGATATCCATCTGAAAGGCAGTGATACCATCGCGGGTACCGGCAACTTTAAAGTCCATATCGCCAAGGAAATCCTCGTCGCCGAGAATATCGGTAAGCACGCGAACATCATTTTCTTCCATAATCAATCCCATGGCAATCCCGGCAACGTGGGATTTGATCGGCACACCAGCGTCCATCAAGCTGAGCGAACCGGAGCAAACCGTTGCCATCGAAGAAGAACCATTGGATTCGAGAATTTCAGAAACGATTCGTATAGTATAAGGGAAATTTTCTTCCGAAGGTAATACCGGAATCAATGCGCGTTCGGCGAGATCGCCATGACCGATTTCCCGACGACTGGTGCCGCGGAACGGCTTGGCTTCGCCGACACTGAATCCCGGAAAATTGTAATGGAGCATGTAGCTTTTTTTCGACTCAGATTCCAACGAATCGATGATCTGCTCATCATTCTTGGTACCGAGTGTTGTGGTTCCCAGACTTTGGGTCTGCCCACGGGTAAAAAGCGAAGATCCGTGAGTACGTGGCAGGAAGGATACTTCACAACTGATGTCGCGAATAT
>JAUIFT010000344.1 GCA_030430345.1 Calditrichia bacterium
TGCCAGAAACCGCGGGCTGGAAATAGCCAGCGGTGATTGGATAGCGTTCCTGGATTCCGATGATGCCTGGCTAACGGAAAAGCTCGCCCGGCAAACCGCTGCGCTGCAACAAACACCTGAATACAAAATTTGCCACACTGAAGAGATTTGGATCCGCCGGGGGAAACGGGTCAATCCTCGGAACAAGCACCAGAAATACGGCGGCAATATTTACGAGCATTGTCTGCCGTTATGTGTCATCTCCCCTTCCGCCGTCATGATTCATCGGGACGTTTTTACAGAGATTGGAAATTTTGACGAATCACTCCCCGCCTGCGAAGATTATGATCTTTGGCTCCGTATTTGTGCCCGCTATCCGGTATTGTTTATCGATACGCCACTGATTTACAAATACGGCGGTCATTCCGATCAACTGTCTGCAAAATATTGGGGAATGGATCGCTTCCGAATCCGGGCCCTGGAAAAAAGTATTAACAGCGGTACGCTTAATGAACCGCAACTTCGCGCAGCCTTAAAAATGTTACTCAACAAGATAGAAATATTTCTGAATGGTGCGATTAAACGCAACCAAAAGGAAAACATCGTTAAATACCGGGAGAAAAAACGTTACTATCAAAAGAATTTCGGTAGTTTTCTATAAGAAGGTTCATTAATTTGTAACATGAATGTAACATTCTACTATTAGTTTTGTTCTTCTAAATGAATTGCAACAAAAGAGGAATTAAAATGAATCAGAATTTTACAATTTTTATAGTCGAGGATGATCCTGACATTACTGAAATACTTGAAGACAATCTCTGGCGGGAAGGTTACAGAATTCGGACATTTACTGATGGTGTAAAAGCCTATGACACGATTGTTAAAACACCGCCGGATCTTATCCTTCTGGATCTAAACCTCCCCTCAATGAGTGGTATCGAACTATGCAAATATGTACGCGCAAATGATATGACCAATGAAATTCCGGTGATCATGCTTACCGCCCGCAGCGAAGAGATTGATAAGATCATTGGTTTTGAAGTTGGTGCGGATGATTTTGTTACGAAACCCTTTAGCCCCCGCGAATTAATGGCACGGGTAAAAGTGCATCTGAAGCGTAGCAAAAAGACGGCATTTAATGAATTCCGCCAGGAACATCTTCGGGCCAACTTTTCGACGCACGAAGTATTTGTGCACAATGAGGCGGTCGATCTTACCCCAATTCAGTTCAAGCTACTTAAGCATTTGATTGAAGCCGAGGGAAAGGCTGTCTCCCGGCAAAATTTACTTGATTCTATCTGGGGAGAAGATTATTATGGCGATCCCCGGACCGTTGATGTTCACATTACCCGATTGCGGGAAAAAATAGACAAAGAAAATCAATTTATTCTAACGGTCAAAGGGGTAGGATACCGCTGGAATAAAAAATAATGCGTTTACCCAATTTAAATCTACGCTACAAACTTTTCCTCATCTTGCTCAGTTCGCTATTACTGGGACTGGGCGTTGTAGGGACAGCCCTTTATTTTCAATTCGAATCCTTTCTATATCAACGCGTCAAAGACATCACTGCAACCTACCTGGATCTGGCGGCACAATCTATTGACAATGAGAAAATAATCGCTGATGATCCCCTTTACCTAAAAGGTTTTGTCGACATTATTGCGACAAAAACAGCCTGCCGGGTAACGATTATTGATCAGGATGGCAAAGTGCTGGCTGATTCTGAAGTTCCGATCAATGGACTTCCCACAGTGGATAATCATATCAACCGTCCGGAAATTCAAACATCCCTTCATACCAGTTATGGCTTTGACTTCCGCAACAGCCAGACGATAAAGCAGAAATTGTTATACGTTAGCAAGGCCGTTTATAAAGAAGATGTTCATATTGGTTTTTTGCGATTGGCCGTTTTCTCAAATTCCGCGAACGAGATGCTTACGACGGCACGAACATATTTTATCGTCGCCGGCATTCTCATTTTTGTCCTGAGCGCATTATTAATTATGCCTCTTTCTCGCAATATTACCGAGAACATTAAAGACCTGGGCTTAAAGGCCCGGCAAATAGCGGATGGTGATCTGGACGTGCGCATTAAACTTCGCACTAATGATGAATTAAAAGAGCTAGGCAGCAGTTTAAATGAAATGGCGATCAAAATTTCCGGCTATCTGCGCAGGCTGGCCCAGGAGCAGCAGGATCTGAACACCGTTTTATCCTCAATCAATGAAGGCATTATTGCCATTCAGGCCAATCAGCGGATTATTTTTTTTAACAATCAAGCGTTAAAATTACTGAATTGTCATGAAGAAACAATTCTGGAGAAAGATTATCATCAAATTATAAAGAACAAACATCTTACTTCTCTATTGGATAATTTCTTCAAGAAGCCTTTTTTGATCAGCGACGAGATTGAGCTCTCACGGGATAAAATCCTGGAAATATCAATGATCCCTTTTAATCTTCAGGATATTCAGCGAAAAGGTGTTGTATTAGTGCTCAGGGATATTTCCCATTACAAAAAGCTGGAAAAAATTCGCCGCGATTTTGTCGCCAATGTTTCTCACGAATTCAAAACGCCACTAGCGGCAGTTCGAGGATATTCTGAAACACTTCTTGACTGGGCTCTGGAAGAACCGGAAATGAGCCGAAAATATATTCAGAAAATAATTAAGCAGTCGCACCAGTTGGAGAATCTTGTATCGGACCTGCTTCAACTGGCCAGGATTGAAAGGTTGCAAAACATTGAACTGAAAGCCTTCCAGCCGGATGATATCGTTAATGATGTTGTCAGTCAATATATGGAACTTGCACAGGCGAAAGATCTACAATTAACCGTAAAACTTCAATCCGGGCGCTACCAGATACTCGGAGAGCCGGAGATGTTTCGGTCGATCATCGCAAACCTTGTGGACAATGCGGTGAAATACTCCACGCAGGGCGATAAAATATTAGTACATACTCAAATCAATGGCGCTTATTGTATCTTCTCTGTTCAGGATACCGGCATCGGCATCCCGGAGAAAGAGCAGGGGCGCATCTTTGAACGATTCTATCGGGTAGACAAAGCGCGTTCCCGGCAAATCGGCGGTACCGGCCTCGGTCTTTCCATCGTTAAACACCTAGCCGAATTACAAAACGCGGAGATTTGGATGCAAAGCAAAGTTGATACCGGCAGTATTTTTTCTGTAAAGTTTCCCCTTTCCGCAAGTGCAACAGACTCCTAACTCTACAACTTCAATATTTTCAACCGTTAATTCCTCCTCCACTCCTCCCATCTTTAATACACATTGCACATCCATTTTTAAATTCCGTAAATATTTTCTTAACACAGTTTCATTTTCCCTTCGCATGAACTTATCGCGTCACACACATTCCTTTAACAAAAACGCAACATGATTCATATTACTTTCCCTCGTGTTAATTGATGAAACATATAGTCTTTATTTTTACGGGAGAAAATTATGGAAAGAATAACTACAAAACGAAGCAGTATCCGAAAGGGTGCATTTTGGTGCATCCTATTAATGTTATTAATGCCGACAAGTTATCTGGCGGCACAGACAGGTACGGGCAGCATCGTCGGTCAACTGGTCGATTCTGAGAACGGCGATCCGCTAATTGGTGCAAACATTCTGATTGACGGTTCATCAATGGGTGCCTCCACAGATATAGAAGGTGCTTTCTCAATTACAAATGTTCCGGTTGGTACATATACTCTTGTTTTCGATTATATCGGATATACAAATACACGTATCACGGCAGTCGCTGTAAAAGCAAATGAGGCGACTAAACTTGAGCTGGCATTGCAGCCGGAAACGATTCAGGGCGATGTGGTCGTTGTTGAAGCAAAACTGTTGGAAAACACCGATGCCTCTCTTTTAAAGAAACGCCAGAAAGCAGCCGCTGTTAGCGATGCGATTAGCGCAGAAGAAATATCCCGCAGTGGTAGCGGGGATGCTGCCGAAGCAATGAGCCGGGTAACCGGCGCTTCCGTGGTTGGCGGTAAATACGTCTATGTGCGTGGGCTTGGGGAAAGATACAGCAATACCCAGCTAAACGGTGCGGAACTGCCCAGCGCAGACCCGGACAAAAAAGCGGTTCAAATGGACATGTTCCCCTCCAATCTGCTGGACAACATCGTTACACAGAAGACTTTTACACCGGATCAACCCGGTAATTTTTCGGGCGGGATTGTGAATATCGGCACAAAATCTTTTCCGGATGGATTTACATTAAAGTTTTCCACCTCTTCTTCCATGAATTCTCAATCAACTTTCAAAGATGATATGCTAACCTACCAGGGTGGCGATCGGGATTGGTTGGGTATGGATGATGGCAGCCGTGAAATTCCGGACGTTCTCGCAGACCCGAATGTCGAGATTCCTTCTGTAGGCGCAGCCAGAAATGATGCAACTTTGGCCAACCAACTGGATCAATTCTCTACGGCTTTTAGCCCGGTCATGACACCGAACAGTCGCAGCGGCCCGGT
>JAUIFT010000345.1 GCA_030430345.1 Calditrichia bacterium
CCTGCAATTGCTGCAACACCGCCTCGTAGTTCGTGCCGAGAATTTGCTGCAGAAAAGCAATAATTTGCGGGGAAGAATTCGCAACCTGGTTTAAGTCAACAATCCGGAAGCGGAAAACATCGCTGCGTAAGACCAAATCTCCGGTAAGCGTTTCCACGACAGATTCCGCCTGCCAGTAATAGGTTTTTCCAGCTTCAAGCGGGCGAATCGGCCCCTGAACGGCGCCGGCCAGCAACGAAATGTCGTCGCTGGATGTCGGATACTGAAAGAAATTCTGATTAAGCCCCTGTACCTCAAACATCGCCGGATTGCTTAAGACATCCTGCACGGTTTGATCTTCCGGGAATTTTTCGTAAACCCAAACATTGTAAGAGGCGAACCCCGGGTTTACATCCGAGAAAAATTGAAAGAAAGGAAAAGTGGTAGCAACTTCTTCGATACTATTGTCGGATACCGAGCTGCCAGGAAAGAGGAGTTCGATGGCCGTTGGGTTCGTGATAATCAGCTCATGATCCCCTTCCTGATTATCGTTATAATTGGTGCCGGTAGCGACATCGATGGCGGACAGTTTAAAGCGATAAACGCCGGTCGGCGCCACCCCGGTAGCGAGAATGTCGCTTTCCAGATCTTCTACTGCATCCAGGTCAACATTGTCGTCATCAAAATCGATATCAATAATTTGGTTATTCTCCGGAATACGCGCGGTTCCGGTCACAAACTGCTGACTGGAAAAGCGATAGTTGATGCCGGCAGGCAAATCGAATTCATTTGATTGTGTTTGCGCAATAACATCGTCCCCTTTACAAAAACGCAAATCAAGATAAATCCGCCGGGAATCAGAAAAGAAATTTTGCATCTCAATAAAAAAATAGATTTCATTAAGCGACGAGTTGATGAAATTCAAATCTCCAATCTGAAAAACCTGCGCAGTGGGATTGACCAGCTCAAGATTGAGCAACACCTGATCCGTCTGGCTATGCGCACTGGAAAAAATTGCGGAGGCTGTAAGTGCGATGATTATATACCGCAAATATTTAAAAAATTGCATAAAAGCTCCTTAATGTGGTACGATATCGTATCATTATCCCGAAATTAAACCAATTCCCCAAGCAAAAAGTGTTTATTCCGGTTCTTTTTCATTATCGGCAGCAAGTGGCAATAGTTCAACCACTGGCTCTCCAACAGAAACCAAATCGCCTTCATTGAAATTCACAGATTTTACCTGACCATCCCGGGGAGACTTTACTTCATTCTCCATTTTCATCGCTTCAACGATGAATAGGCGGTCATTTTTAGCGATTTTCTGTCCCGGTTGAACGAAAACTTTAAATATTTTACCGGGCATCGGCGCAGTAATGTCATTACCGCTCTCCGCAGCTGCATCGCCGCTCCGGTAGGCACTCGCATCCTTTTCCACCCGTTCAAAGATGAATTGCTGACCGTTCACAAATGTGTAAACCCGTTGTTTATCCACTGCGTAATGCAAATTGTATAGCTGGTTATTATACTGAAATGAAAGTGTGTTTTGATCGATGTGCTGCATTTGCAGTGGTGTTTCTTCGTTGTCTATTGTGGCTATCAAGTTTCCGTTTTCACCCAGATTTAGTTGAACGGTAAAGTCTTTGCCGTGGTAGTTGAAGATCTTTTCGGACATGTTTTTAGCCCTTTATGAGCGGAACGTTGAACATTGAGAATCTATGATTCATTATTAATTACGATGTGATATAAATCCTTAATTCCTGATATTTTCTATAGAGCCGAATCAGGAAAAAAGTGCCCTGTCAGGATAATAACTGCCAATCGCCAATGGATTGCCAGGGGGTTTCCGGCGCGACTTTTTCTCCGCGGATAGTTTTATCTTTCTTGGATTTAACGGATGCCGCCGCAGTAAGGGCCATTTTTAGCAGAGCATCTGCGGATTTCGGTTGCCAATGGGGAAAATGCTCGGCGATAAATCCGGTATGCAGATCGCCGGAGGCAAACACCGGATGCTCGACGACATCTTTCAAAAACGGCACCGGCGACTGGATGCCGAGGATGACATATTCCTGCAAAGCGGTCACCATTTTCCGGATCGCAGCCGGGCGATCTTCCGCCCAGACGATCAGCTTGGAAAGAATCGGATCATAATGCATGTTTACTTCCAGGCCGCTGTAAATGGAGGAATCGCAACGAATGCCCGGCCCTTGTGGCTCCTTAACAAACAGCAGTTTACCAATGGAGGGGAAGAAATTATTTTGCGGGTCTTCCGCGTAGATGCGGCATTCGATGGCATGGCCGCGCTGGCTTAAGCTTTCCTGCGTGAAGGGTAATTTTTCGCCGGCAGCAATTTTAATTTGCTGCTTCACCAAATCGACGCCGGTCACCATTTCCGTCACCGGATGCTCTACCTGAATACGGGCATTCACCTCCAGAAAGTAGTATTTGTTGTCCTGGTCGAGTAAAAATTCCACCGTGCCGGCATTGCTGTAATCCACCGCTTCCATTACCCGGCAGGCGGTTTCGCCCATTTCCCGGCGCAAATCCGCGGTGAGCACCGGCGAGGGGGATTCTTCCACAATTTTCTGATGGCGCCGCTGGATGGAACATTCCCGCTCGAAAAGATGAACAGTATTACCATAATTATCCGCAATCACCTGGAATTCGATATGGCGGGGTTTTTCGATAAACTTTTCCATGTAGACGGTGCCGTCCCCAAAAGCGGCCTGGGCTTCCCGGGCGCTGGCATCGATAGCATCGTGGAGATCATCGGCCTCATGAACAATACGCATCCCCTTTCCGCCACCACCGGCGGAGGCCTTTACCATCACCGGATAGCCGATCTCCCTTGCCTTTTTGGCGATGGTTTTTTTATCCATACCCTCCAGCTTCATGCCGGGGGTGAGGGGAATACCGGCATCGAGCATGGTCTTCCGGGCGGTCAGTTTATCGCCGACCATTTCCATCGCTTCCGGGGATGGGCCGATGAAAATGATGCCCGCCTCCCGGCATTTCCGGGCAAAACCGCCATGCTCGGAATGAAAGCCATAACCGGGATGGATCGCATCACAATTGTTATCCAAAGCGGCGCGAATAATTTTTTCCGTATTGAGATAACTCTCTGCCGGTGCAGCCGCACCGATATTCACTGCCTGATCGGCCAGCAAAACATGCAGGGCAGCGGCATCCACTTCTGAGTAGATGGCAACCGTTTTAATACTCATCTCCCGGCAGGCGCGAATAATGCGCACGGCAATTTCGCTGCGATTGGCGATAAGGATTTTTTTAATTTCTCGGATTTCTTTCTTAGGCATATTGCTTCCTTTAAAATGTAAAATATCCAATTTTCAATGTAAAACTTCGAAGGCGCCTGAAGTAACGAATCTAAATTTGCGCACCTCTACATTGGATATTCATTATTCGATACTGGACATTTCTTTTCTAAGTATTCGCTGCGGTTACATCCGAAACACGCCAAATTTCTGATCGGGAATCGGTGCATTGAGAGACATGGCAATACCTAAACCGAGGACCGTGCGGGTATCCGCCGGGTTGATAATGCCATCATCCCAGATACGGGCGGTGCTGTAGTAGGGACTGGCTTCATATTCATATTTTGCCAATATTTCTTCGCGGAATTCCTGCAACTCTTTCTCAGAAATTTTCTTTCCCTGCCGTTCCATCGACCGTTTTTTCACCGTTGCTAATACATCTGCCGCCTGCTCTCCGCCCATTACACTAATGCGCCCATTCGGCCACATCCAGAGTAAGCGCGGGTCGTAGCCACGGCCGCACATCCCATAATTGCCCGCGCCGTAAGAGCCGCCGACAATCACTGTAAACTTCGGCACCTGGGCGTTTGCCACGGCATGGACCAACTTCGCGCCGTTGCGAGCGATGCCGCCATGCTCGTATTCTTTCCCGACAATGAAGCCGGTAATATTCTGGAGAAATACCAGGGGAATTTTCCGCATCGTACAAAGATTGATAAAGTGCGCCCCTTTCACCGAACTTTCGCTAAAGAGCACGCCATTATTGCCGATGATGCCGACCGGATAGCCCATAATCCGGGCAAAGCCGCAGACGAGGGTTGGCCCATACAATTCCTTAAATTCCTGAAAGCGGCTGCCATCAACAATGCGGGCAATCACTTCCCGGATATCAAAGGGTTTGCGGATATCCGCCGGTATAATCCCGTTTAGTTCCTGTGGATCATAATAGGGGTCTTCCGGTTCGCTGCGCGGTAATGGATATGGATCGGTCAGATTGAGATTTTCCACGATATTTCGGGTAATCTGGAAAGCATGCACTTCATCATGCGCATAGTGATCGGCCACCCCGGAAATGCGCGCATGCACATCACCACCGCCCAGTTCTTCATCGGATACCACTTCTCCGGTTGCTGCTTTTACCAACGGCGGTCCGCCGATGTAGATATAGCCCTGCTTGCGAACGATGACAACCTCATCGCTCATCGCCGGTTGGTAGG
>JAUIFT010000346.1 GCA_030430345.1 Calditrichia bacterium
CATCTATTCGCAGGAAATGGATTATTTTTTTGCACCGGAACGGAAAACCCTGGCAAGAGACTCGGTGCGCATCATTCGCGGCAGTTTGGAGGCAGAATGCGATTCGGCCGTTTATCTTGTCGATAAAGAACGCGTTTTTCTCGAAATTAATCCGCGGGCGCGGCAGGAGGGAAGCAACCTGAGCGGGACTCAGATGGAGCTGGACCTGACCGGGCAAATTTTGCGGAAAATTCTGGTGCGGGGCAATGCGGTGGCAACCTCTCTGGATGATTCACTGAGCCGCAATGAAAACCGCCTGACCGGGCAGGGCATTGACGCATTTATCGTTGAGCGGAAGATTGATCAGCTTTGGGCATTTGAAAATGCCCGCAGTAAATATTATCTTAAAGACGACGGCCGCCCTCAGGGGGTAAATACCGCCTCTGCCGATACGATTCGGATATTCTTTCAGGCCGGGGAAGTCGATCGTATTACAGTGATTGGCGGCTCGCAGGGCATATATTATCCGGCAAACTACCAGGGGAAAATCAGTTCGGAGTATTAGTATGATGGAACAGCAGAACGATAAATCTATTCTACGGTCGCAGGATCTGGTAAAAATATATGGTAAACGCAAGGTTGTGGATCAGGTAAGTTTACGGGTGCGCCAGGGCCAAATTGTTGGCCTGCTGGGGCCGAATGGTGCTGGCAAGACGACATCGTTCTATATGATTACCGGCATGATTCGCCCGAATAGCGGAAAAATTTTCCTCGATGATAAAGACATGACCACCCTGCCAATGTATAAACGCGCCCGGCTGGGAATGGCCTACCTTCCCCAGGAGGCTTCCATCTTTCGTAAGTTGACTGTCGAACAGAATTTACTGGCAATTATGGAAGCCTTGAATTTTCCCCGCAAAGAGCGCAAGGAACGCAGTCAGGCGCTGATGGAAGAGTTAAGGATTACCCACATTGCCAACAACAAGGGATACAACCTTTCCGGGGGAGAACGACGACGCACGGAGATTGCCCGGGCGCTGGTAAACAACCCTAAATTTATCTTGCTCGATGAACCTTTTGCCGGCGTCGATCCGATTGCTGTCCAGGATATTCAGAGCATTATTTTATCCCTGAAGGAGAAAAACATCGGCATCCTGATTACCGATCATAATGTGCATGAGACGCTTTCGATTACCGATCATGCGTATTTGTTATTTGAGGGGAAAGTGCTTAAGGATGGCGATAGTGAGTTCCTGGCCAATGATCCGGAAGCCCGGAAGCTCTATTTGGGGGAAAAGTTTCAGCTAATTCGCTAGGTGCTGAATACTATCATATATTCCTGACAACAGTAACAGTTGGCTGGCTACTGCCATGTGCAACTGTTACTGCCACTCAGAGAAAAATCATAGATTATATTTTGTATTATTAATGCTTCAGCGCCAGCTTTATCACCTGGTCGTAATGCGCTGCCTTCACAATCTTTACACCTTCACTTAATTCTTCCGGAAGATCTGCTATCTCATTGATATTCTCTTCCGGAACAATCACGGTCGGAATTTTATGACGTTTCGCTGCCAGTAGTTTTTCGTTCAAGCCGCCGATGGCCAGCACTTTGCCCCGCAGGGTGATTTCACCCGTCATAGCGATATCCTTCCGCACCGGGCGATTTGTTAATGCCGAAATAATTGCTGTGGTCATGGTAATACCGGCTGATGGGCCATCTTTCGGCACGGCACCTTCCGGAATGTGAATATGCAAATCCAGTTTTTCAAAGGTTTCCTGAGGGATTTTTAAACTTTCCGCCCGGGAGCGTATGTAACTTAACGCTGTTTGAGCAGACTCTTTCATTACTTCCCCGAGTTTACCGGTTAAGGTTAATTTGCCTTTGCCCGGGAAAGTATTCACTTCAATTTGCAGCACATCACCGCCGTAGGGCGTCCAGGCAAGGCCGGTAACCACGCCAATCGCATCTTTGCCGTTTACCAGCAAGCGATTGAGAAACCTCGGTTTGCCAAGCATCTCCGGCAGGTTTTTGTCGGTTAGTTTCACCGTTCGTTTTTTACCATTTTCAGTAAGGGTGCGGACCGACTTTCGGCATAATGCCGCAATTTGGCGCTCCAAATTACGCACACCGCTTTCCCGTGTATATTCCTGGATGACCCGATAGATCGCTTTTTCGTTGAGCGTAACTTCTTTTTTGTCCAGGCCATGTTCCTTCAATTGCTTGGGCAGCAAGTGGTCCTGCACGATACGCAGTTTCTCATGCTCCATATAGCCGGGCAATTCGATAACTTCCATACGATCGAGCAATGGCGCCGGGATATTGCCCTTCACATTTGCTGTGGTAATAAAAAATACCCGGGAGAGGTCGTAGTCGACATCGAGGTAATGATCGTTAAAGCTCTTATTCTGCTCCGGATCCAGCACTTCCAACAGGGCGGATGCCGGATCGCCACGAAAATCCATGCTCATTTTATCCACTTCGTCTAACAGAAACACCGGATTGGTTGTGCCGGCCTTTTTGATCGACTGAATAATTTTACCGGGCATGGCACCAATATAGGTGCGCCGATGTCCGCGAATTTCCGCTTCATCGCGAACCCCGCCGAGAGAAACACGGACAAACTTGCGCCCAAGCGCCCGGGCAATCGATTTCCCGAGCGAGGTTTTCCCAACGCCGGGAGGGCCAACAAAACAGAGAATCGGCCCTTTGATTTTTTTCACCCGTTGCAGTACCGCGAGGTGCTCGACGATGCGCTCTTTCGGCTGCTTCAATCCATAATGATCGTTATCCAGGATTGCCTGTGCTTCCACGATATCCAGACGATCGCTGCTTTGCCGCTGCCAGGGCACCTGGATCATCCATTCCAGATAGTTACGTAAAACCGTATACTCCGGGGAGAATGGCGGTATTTTGCGCAGCTTGGATAATTCCTCAGTGGCCTTATCCAGGGCATGATCCGGCATATTCGCTTCCAGAATTTCTTCTTCCAGTTTATAGATTTCCGGAGAGGCGGTTTCTTCGTCTTCGCCCAGTTCTTTATTGATGACTTTCAGTTTTTCCTGAACATAATAATTCCGCTGGTTGCGCAGGAGATTTTCCTGGACCTTCTGATCGATTTCCTGACGAACCTTGTGGTAGCCAATCAATTGACGCAGCAGATCCAATAGTAGAATCAGACGGTTCTCAACCTCTTTTTCCTGCAGCACTTTTTGCTTTTGTGCGGCATCTGCATGGATATTCAAGGCGACAAAATCAATCATCCGGTAAGGATCGCCCTGGTTGTGGAGATGCTCAAGCATTTCCTCCGGCATTTCCGGCGTGAGTGAAATATATTCCCGGAAATAATGGAAAAGCTGCTTAATGTAGACATCGGATAAATCCGATAGTTCGACATTCTCATCAAAAATATCAATATCTGTTTCGAAGAAATTTTTCCGGCGCAGAAAGCGATTTACTTTTGCGCGAATAATACCTTCGACAACCACCTTGGCATGTCCATTGGGAAATTCCAGTACCTGGAGAATCCGGCAGATAGTGCCAATGCGGAAAATATCCGAGGAACGAATGGACTCTTTTTCGGCATCTTTCTGGGTCGCTACCATTAGAAGATTCTCATTCTCGGCAGCGGCGCGAATGGCGGCGAGGGACTTTTCCCGGCCAACCAGTAAGGGCACGACGGAATAGGGAAACACAACCAGATCCCGAATGGGGAGAAGGGTTAAGGTGCTGGGGATTTCGAGAATTTCTTCCCCTTTTAAAATTTTTTGAATTTTTGTCATAGTTTGCAAGCCTTATCATCGCTGTTATCAGTGGTAAATATTTACTGCAGGTGCGATGTCGGGTATAAAATAAAATCCCCGCTGCCAGAACTGACAGCGGGAAATCTATCATTCTTTTTCTTTTTAATTAAGGGCCGGATTTATGCAGACTGTCGGGATTTACCGAACTTTAATACCGGCTCTGCATTACCAAGGATTACCTCTTCGGTAATCAAACACTCTTTAACATTGTCGAGAGAAGGAACATTGAACATGACGTCGGTCATGACGTTTTCGAGAATTCCCCGCAGACCACGGGCACCAGTTTTCCGCTGCTTCGCCATTTTCACGATTTCCCGCAGCGCCTTCTCGGTGAACTTTAATTCGATGCCTTCCAATTCAAAGAGCTTTTTATATTGTTTGATCAAAGAATTCTTTGGCTCTACAAGAATCGAGAGCATTTCAGCTTCGCTCAGTTCCCGCAAGCCGACCAGGGCCGGTAAGCGCCCGATCAATTCCGGAATCAGTCCATACTGGATAAGATCTTCCGGCTCGACATACTGGAGAATCTCGCCATCGGGCAGCGCGGTAACATTGGATAACTGCGCGGAAAAGCCCATGGTCTTCTCACCGATCCGCCGGCGGATAATTTCGGCCAGACCATCAAAAGCACCACCACAAATAAATAATACGTTTTTGGTATTGATATGAATCATTG
>JAUIFT010000347.1 GCA_030430345.1 Calditrichia bacterium
AATCATCGCCATCTACCTTGATTTCCGTGCCGGAGTATTTTCCGTAAAGAACAACATCTTTAACTTTTACTTCCATGGCTACATGCTTGCCATTGTCGTCCAATTTGCCTTTGCCGGCGGCTACAATCTGGCCGCGCATGGGCTTTTCTTTCGCTGTATCAGGCAAAATGATGCCACCCGGTGAGGTGTCTTCATTGTCCAGCGGCTTAACCAAAACACGATCAGCTAAGGGCCTAACATTCATGTCTTACTCCTTTTATTTGTTTGTTTTTTAGGGGTTTAAGTTTGAATTTTAGCAGTCTCATTTTCTGAGCGCCAATAATATAAATTTTCTTTTCTGCCAAACAAACAGAAAAATGAAAAAATTGGATAAATGGATTGAGGTTTGAGGGTTGCAACTGGCGGTGCTTTTCTCTAAATTGTTTTTTTGCATATTAATTGCATAAAGTAAGATCCGTTTATTGCCGGGTAATTGTTGTAAAACACCGCTTCAAGAAAAACGAATTTAGGTTCTGTGACTTTAGTCTGGCGAAATAGGCAAACAATTGGATAATAATAATGAATGGGCCAACCGAAAAAAGGAGTTAAGCAAATGGAAACTCAGAACGTATTATTAGAAATTAAAGATCGTGTGGCAATCGTAACCGTCAACCGGCCCGGAAAACTGAATGCTTTAAACGGAGATACTATTACGGCTCTGGCGGATGTGATGTCCTCGGCGAATGACAATCCTGAAGTCCGTTGCGTGATTCTTACCGGCGCCGGTCCGAAGTCCTTTGTTGCCGGTGCGGATATCTCCGAAATTCAGACGTTGAATATCGAAGAAGGTGCAAATTTTTCCAGAATGGGCCAGCAGGTATTTCGCTATATTGAGAATATGCGCAAGCCGGTGCTGGCAGCAGTTAACGGCTTTGCGCTCGGCGGGGGCTGTGAACTGGCGATGGCTTGCCACCTGAGAATTGCTGCTGAAAATGCAAGATTTGGCTTGCCGGAAATAAATCTCGGTATTATTCCCGGATATGGCGGTACCCAGCGTTTGCCCCGCCTGGTTGGCTTAAGCAATGCCCTCCATCTGGCGTTAACCGGGGATATGATCGATGCCGAAGACGCCCATCGATTAGGTCTGGTCAGCGAAGTCGTTCCAGCGGCAGAATTAATGGAACGGGCG
Organism: Calditrichia bacterium; assembly: GCA_030430345.1. The sequence continues at coordinate 1,169 of JAUIFT010000347.1, forward strand.
GAGAAATTGGCAAAAATACTGGCATCTAAAGCACCATTGGCAGCCGGGTTCATATTGGATGCAGTCTATGAAGGTGTTCAGACGGATATCGATAGTGCCCTGGACATTGAAGCCGGCTATTTTGGCAAAGTTTGCGAAACCGAAGATATGAAAGAAGGAACTGCCGCATTCCTGGAAAAAAGAAAACCCAATTTCGAAGGAAAGTAACCGGCGCCTGTATGAAAGCGAAAAACACTGCACTGATAATTTCCGAGTCCCGGGATTTCCTGAATCAATACGCCAGGGTTTTTAAAGAGAACCATTTTGAGATTGTAAAATCCCGCGGGTTAGCAGACTGGAATGATAAGCGCCATTTATTCAAATTTGATGTTTGTCTGCTCGATAACAGCAAGGAAAAAATCGATTTTAAACCATTGTTTGATTATGTCAATCGCTACAATCCGAAAGCGATCATCATCAGTATGGGCAGTGATCGTATTGCAAAGCTGGAAGGAAGCAACTATCTTTACAGTGGCTTCGGTAATAGTATTCACTTTGAGTCTTTTATTGGTAACCTCGGCGAATTTTTTAAACGCTCAAAAGCGCGAACGGATTTGGCTGCCATGCTAATTCACGATGTCCGTTCCCCCCTGACCAGTATGCTGTCGTACGCGGAGTTGCTATTGAACAAGACCTTTGGTGAATTAAATGACGGGCAGCGTAATTTTTTAGAAAAAATGATGATCCTTGGAGACCAAACCCTTGATATGCTTGAGGATATCAACCAGGTCTACCGGAGTGAGCAGTATACCTTTTCTATCGATAAAGAGGTTTTTCCCGTCGCCAAGGCTATCGATCAGGCGTTGTTGAATATTTGGATCCGCGCCGACCAGAAAAATATCAAAATCCGCAAAGAAATCGATGAGAATATGCCGCAAATTTACGGCGATTTCTTTCAGGTTCAACGAATATTGATTAACCTGGTCGGCAATGCGATCAAATATTGTAAGGAAAATAGCACTGTCTTAATCCGCGCAAACATGCGCACCGAACGAATGGCGGAACTCGCCGTAGAAGATAACGGGGGCGGGATTCCCGAAGCGGATCTCGAAAACATCTTTAAGAAATCCTTCCGTTTACAACAACATGAAGAGAACTATAAGGGCCATGGATTGGGACTTTACATCAGCAAGCTGATCGTGAAAGCGCATGGTGGGGGAATAAAAGCTGAGAATAACGATATCGGAGGCGTTACTTTCCATTTTACGCTGCCGGTTTACAATAGCCGATAGCAAATATTTCTCACCCTTTTCGAATGATATATCGAAACGGTAGTGAAGCAAAAAGGAGAGGCACTTGGAGAACAGGTCTGTAATTATCCGCATTGATGACCGTTTAATTCATGGTCAGGTTTTGGTTGGCTGGGGGAGCCATTATCCGTTAAAACGGCTGATAGTCGGCAACGATGAGATTGCTGAGAATGAATGGGAAAGAAACTTACTGCTCATGGCTGTTCCCCAGGATATCGATGGTCGTATTTTAAGCCTTGAAGATACTGTCAATTTATTGAATGAAGACAATGCCCTCGATGGACTTACCATGGTGCTTCTCGATTCTCCGGGAGATCTGCAAAAAATGTTGTCATTAGGACTGAAGCCGTCTTCGGCCATTAATGTGGGAGGGATTCATTTTCAGGAAGGGCGCCGCGAATATCTCCCGTATATTTTTCTCGATGATGCTGAAGTCGATTCTTTTCGGGAAATGATCGATCATAATCTGATCTTTGAATGTCAGGATGTGCCTACTGGAAACAAATACGATCTACAGAAACTGATAGGGTGAAATAATGGAACTTGAAACGCAATCATTAACCCTCAACACCAAAGGGTTCAATGACATCATAGATATCACAGCCCGGCTGCAACGAATGCTTAACGACGGCAATTTTGACGAAGGCAGGATGTTGGTGTTTGTGCCCGGTGCGACGGCCGGCCTGACAACAATAGAATTTGAGGGGGGATTAATTCAGGATATGAAAGATTTTTTTGAACGGGTTAGTCCGATGAAAACTCATTATCACCATAATGATCGCTGGCATGATGGCAATGGATATGCGCACGTGCGAGCAGCGATGCTTAAACCGGATCTGACAATACCGTTTATTCATCAACGATTATGTTTGGGAACCTGGCAACAGGTAGTACTGATCGATTTTGACAACCGCCCCCGCAAAAGGGAGCTGGTTGTGCAAATATGTGGCAAAAAACACTCAGCCGTGGCTTAGTGCGTTCTTTCGGTAGCTGTTTCTGAATCCGCTACTTCGTTTTCACTCAGGAAGTCTTCCCGAAATTTTTCAGCATGACCATCTACAAACCAATTGATAATCGCTTCTTCCAAAGTAAGGTCTTCCTGATCATAGTCGGAAATTGTTTGATAGTAATCTTCGATTGCTTCCAGTTGAGCGTCGTTATAATCTTTATTTAAGTTCATTGTTAACTCCTTTGTATCATCAGACTTACCTAAATCAGGTAAGCAGATTCTTCAGGTTTCTGCGAGGCTTGCCGGTAATATTTTCGGAGAACCATAATGCAACTGCCTCGGAGTAGGAAACCAGCCGTTTCAATTCTTTCGACTTCAGTTCCCGGTATTCTAAAATTTTTTCCATCTGTTTCTTCGAACGATTCATCAGCTCTCCTTAGCGATATCCGCTACAATAATGATGCCACACTTTTAATACTTTTGAATCTTATTTAAGTTGCGGAATATTTAAATTCTTTTCAATATTCGTCACTCTTAATATCCACATGTTAAAACGAGCGAACGATCATCCGTTGGTTCTCAAAATTAAATTATCAGTTCCGGATAATTTTTTGAATACGATTATTTGAACATCAAAGATAATCAAATATCAGCAGAAGATATCACCCTTTAAAATTTATATAATTGATAATTATCAATAAATTTGAATCAAACTTTTCGCTTTTCAAATAAGCTGCTATCCTGCCGCAATAGTTTTAAAAGATTCTCGGCATGGCGAAAGTCGGTTACTTGAAATCCTGCGGGGTCGTTCAGTAATATTGGTTCCCCTTTAATAAGTTGGTCAAGACTCACCCAGCAATAGTTGCTATGCTCATCAGAGAGGCGAAAATGGCCTCCGCTAACTTCTACCAGAAAGTCTATTGACATCAGGTAACTGTTTTCCCGCCATTCTCCGAACCAGACATCTGCCGTGTGTAATACCTGTATATCAAATCCGGTTTCTTCCTTAACTTCCCGGATGATTCCTTGCCGTGGATCCTCATCAG
>JAUIFT010000348.1 GCA_030430345.1 Calditrichia bacterium
ACCCAATTGGCAACGCTGCAGGAACACTTTAATCTGAAGGGAGAACTGATTCACTATGGCGCTCCCCGGCAGGCGATGAGTGAAAAGCAAGTGGTGCTATGGGTTGCTTCGATAAAGGAGAAAAAGCATCCGGAATTGTTTATCGAACTGGCTCGGCAAAACCCCGATCAGCAGTTTGTTATGATTGGCGGCAAAGTGCCAACGCCGGATAAAGACTACAACCGGTTTTACGAGGATATTCTCAAACAAACCAGCACTGTTCCCAATCTGGACTATAAAGGTTTGCTTCCCTTTGAGGAGGCAGAGAAATGGTTTGCCCGGGCAAAAGTTTTTATGAACACCTCCGACCTGGAAGGCTTTCCGATGACCTATCTGCAAGCCTGGTCCCGCGGGGTTCCGGTAATTACTTTTATCGATCCGGACGGATTGATTAAAACCCATCGATTGGGCGCCGTTGCAACAGATATGGACGAAATGGCCGCAACGCTAAAAGGTTTTTTTCAGGGAGAGATCACTTTCTCCAATGAGGCCATCAAAAATTATTTTGATGAGAATCTCACAATCGAAAGGGCGGTCGATAAAATCACCGATATTTTTTATTCGTTAACCGGGTGATCTAATGAGAGTGCTGCACATAATCGATAATCTCGGTATCGGCGGCAAGGAACGCCAGTTGGTTGAATTATTGGTTGGCCTTCAGGCCCGGAATGATGTTGCCTGCGAAGTGTTGGTTTTATCCGATAGGGTTCATCCATCCCACCTGGAAAAGCTGACAGTGCCTGTACATAAATTTGCCCGCAAGCAAGCAAAGGATCCACGTGTATTTGGCCGTCTTTATGAAATTTACCGCCGGTTTCGTCCGGATATTATCCAGACCTGGGAATTTATGTGTTCCATCTATGCAGCGGCCTTTTGCCCAATTTACGATATAAAATTTATTAACAATGCCATTCAGAACGCGCCGGCAAAAATCCCGAAAAAAGCGAAGTGGCGGTCCCGTTTAACCTTCCCATTATCCGATGTTATTCTCGCGAACTCCCGGGCGGGGCTGGCGGCATTTCACGTTAACAACAGCAAATCAGCTTTTATTCACAATGGCTTTGATGCGACGCGCATTGCCGTTTTGGAGGATGAACAGTCTGTCCGGGAGCGCTACCAGCTGCACCGTCCGCACATTGTCGGCATGGTGGCAACTATAAGCAGCAAGAAGGATCACCCGACCTTTTTGCAGGCAGCAACAGCAATTCTGGATAAACGGGATGACGTAACTTTCCTGGCTATTGGCGAAGGAGCAAATGCCGCAGCCTGCAAAGCATTGGTACCGGAAAAACATCGGGAGCACATCCGTTTTACAGGCAATGTAACGCCGGTAGAATCCCTGATAAATATTTTTACGGTTGGCGTGCTGGCCACTTTTACCGAAGGGATTTCAAATACCATTATGGAATACATGGCCCTTGGAAAGCCGGTAGTCGCCAGCGATGGCGGCGGCACCCGGGAGATTCTTATCGATGGCGAAACCGGTTATTTGTGTAAAGTATCGGATGTGGAGGATCTTAGCGCAAAAATAACGACGCTGCTGGATAATCCGGCACTTGCCGAAAAGATGGGCGCAGCCGGCAAGAAGCGCATCCGGGAAGATTTTAACCTGGCTTTAATGACAAACAAATTTGTAAAATTATACGAGAACTGCTTAAGTAAAAATCGCAGTGAAGAAATTGAAAAGGTAGTATAGAAATGACGGAGCAGATTACGATCGTTTCCGGATTACCGCGTTCGGGAACGTCTATGATGATGAAGATGCTGGCGGCTGGAGGTATCCCCGTATTAACCGATAATATTCGCAGCGCCGATGATGACAATCCCGGCGGTTACTATGAATTTGAACGGGTAAAACAAATTAAAACCGACAACGCCTGGCTGGCAGATGCCGGTGGTAAAGCTGTGAAAATGATTTCCCGCCTGCTGAATCATCTGCCGGAGAATTACCGGTACCGGGTTGTATTTATGCGCCGCAACATGGATGAAATACTTGCCTCCCAGCAGAAGATGCTGCAACGGAGGGGGATTACCGGGCAGAGTGACGATCGGGAAATGGCGGGATTATTTAACGATCACCTGGAAAGCATTCAGCGTTGGCTCGCCGGACAAAACAACTTTTCCGTATTATATCTTTGGTATCATGAGGTGCTTAACGCTCCGGCAGAGAACATCGAAAAGCTGAGCGCTTTTTTCGATCATCAACTGGACACAGCTGCGATTGCCGCCGTTATCGATCAGTCCCTTTACAGAAACCGGAAATAGTATGGCCGCCGGGGAAAAATCGGATAGTCAGAATAATCTGGAGAAAAATCTGTTAACTGCGGCAAAAGGTGGCAGCATATCTTTTGCCGGCCAATCCTTCCGGAATACCATTCGCCTGGTGTTCGTAACACTGCTCACCCGCTATCTTGGCAGCGAGCAATATGGCGTTTTCAAGCTTGTGCAACTAGTCGCCGATATGACAGCCGGCATTAGCATGCTCGGTTTAAGCGGCGGCATCAAGCGGTTTATCGCGCTGGCCCGGAAAGACAAGCAGCAAACAATGCTGGCCGGCGTGCTGCAAATTGGCATCTATTTCCCGATGATCTTCGGCATATTTGCCAGCATTCTGGTTGGCAGCCAGGCAGAGTTAATCGCAATTTACATATTTTCCAAACCGGCATTGGCTGCTCCTTTGGAAGTAGCCAGCCTGGCCATTCCCATACTTGTTATCGGGAAAAGCCTGACGGCCATTGCTGTCGGATTTAAGCGGGTCGATTATGATGTTTATGCGAATGAGTTTGGTGCGAACATTATCAAACTTGTTTTGTATTTACTGGTTATCGCCCTTGGTTATGGCCTTTTCGGCGTCATTGCCGTTTATATTGCCTCCTCCCTGGCAATTGTCATTATCCTGCTTTTATTCCTGCGCAACATCTTTTCTCTGAAAACCCTCACGCAGCCGGCAGAGCGGCCGACCCGGGAAATGATGCAGTTCTCTCTACCGCTGTTTTTCTCCCTGCTGCTCAATCAATTCGGCTGGCGTCTGGAAACGTTGGTATTAGGCATTTATAACATTATGGCCAATGTGGGGGTTTTCGCGGCGGTTCTCAACATCAGCAACATCGGGAATATGGCCTATGTTGCGCTGCGCAGAATCTCAACTCCAATATTTGCCGAGTTGCATAGTCAGAATAAGATCAAAGAGCTAAAGGGGTTTTACCAGGTTATCACCAAGTGGGCGCTGACCTTTAATCTTCCCTTTTTCATGGTCATATTCCTCTTCTCAGACAATCTGCTATTGATCTTTGGAGAGAACTTTACAGTCGGAGCCCAGGCCCTAACCATTCTTGCCTTTGGTTCCCTTTTTAATGCCAGCAGCGGTTCTTCCGGCGCCTTGATCAACATGTCCGGATATTCCAAAGTCACTTTGTACAATTCGATTACTTACCTGATCATCACCCTTATTCTGGACTTTACACTTATTCCCAAATTTGGCTTAATCGGGGCGGCGCTGGCCAGCACCGGCTCCCTGATTGCGATTAACAGCATTCGGGTGATAGAAGTTTATGCGTTAATCAACCGCCTGCTGCCGGTCAACCGCAGTTTATACAAACCGTTGCTCGCTGCGGCAATTTCTTACTTTTTTACCCGGTTTGGCAGCAATATGTATCTGACTGATCAACCGCTCATCCAGCTAATCGTTTTTTCCATACTAATGGTGGGCATCTATATTTCTTTGTTAATTGCATTGAAGTTTTCACCGGAAGATCGCTTTGTACTGAGCCAGCTACGTTTCCGGAAAAAGGACCAGAAAAAAAGCATTCCTCCGAAGAAGGATTGATATATGGGCATCATCAAAAACAATTTATCTTACGCCGGACAAGTCTGCCGGGCATTGCTCCGTGGCGAAGCGCATAAGGCCCGCAGCCTGGCGCTTAAAAAATACACGCGGCTGTTAAAAAATTATTATGGCGGCAAACCGCCGGAAGGTAGTATCGACATCATGGCCCAGGAGTGGGATTACCTGATTATACTGGATGCCTGCCGCTACGACTATTTCGCAGATATGTATTCCCCCTACCTTGCCGGTAAGCTCGAAAAGAAAATTAGCCGCGGCACCAGCACCAGTAATTGGCTGGAAGTCAACTTTACCGAATTTTATGAGGATACTGTATATGTGTCTTCCAATCCACATTGTTCCGATCATGAGATCAACGGGTTTCGCGGATCAGAGCATTTTCCCCACATCGACCATGTCTGGAAATACGCCTGGGACGAAAAGCTCGATACCGTCCCTCCGCATGCCGTATCGGCAGCAGCACTAAAAATGCGCCGGCAATTTCCCGATAAACGGATGATTATTCACTACATTCAACCGCACGGTCCCTGGATTGGCGACACGCGCATTTCCGGAGAAGAG
>JAUIFT010000349.1 GCA_030430345.1 Calditrichia bacterium
TCGATGCCCGGTCCCATCAATGTGGTTACCTGCACACGCTCTCCACCAACATTCTTAACCGCATCACCAATCATGCCGGTGGTTGCAACAATTTTAATTTGACGGCCGGCCAGATCCCGGGCAGTCGCCTGATCTCCACTACGTTCCCCACAGGACCAGCAGCAAAGTATTGTAAAAATAATGAATAATGATTTCTTGAACATTTCGACAACTCCTGCAAGTATTAATCAATAGTCTTTTCAGTAAGTAATTTCACAAAAATTTGTTTGGATATTTTTCGCCCGATGGTGTGTTCTTTATCATCGAGTAATATGGTGATCGGGCCATCAAACGGGGCAACATACTGAACAGTAAATTGCACGTTCGGATAAAGACCAATATTCCCCAGGTAACGAAGCATTTCCGGATCATGGTCAGTTACCTCGGCAACAATGGCAACCTGCCCGGCAAGCAGCTGCGCCATTTCTAAATGAGAAGATTCCGGCACATCACCGTTTCGGGAGGGGATCGGCGCGCCATGGGGATCGTGGGTGGGATATCCCAGTAAAGCATCGATACGGTCTTCCATATCTTCGGAAAGAACGTGCTCCCATTTTTCCGCTTCTTCGTGCACTTTATCCCAGGGAACTTGCAATGTCTCCGCGAGAAACAACTCGATCAAGCGGTGATGACGAATGACCTCCAGGGCAATTTTTCGCCCCTTTTCAACCAGTTCTACTCCCCGATAGGGTTCGTATGAAACCAACCCCATATCGGAAAGTTTCTTGATCATGCCGGTAACCGAGGCGGGAGTGACCCCAAGTTCCTTTGCCAGCAAGGTCGTTGAGGCTTTGCCGGTTTGTTGAATTTTATATATTCTTTTCAGGTAATCTTCAATTGCTGCATTAGGCATTTAATGCCTCCAAAGATATTTTTTAGTCTTGCCTAAATTTCTTATTTGAGTATACTAAAAGAGATTTTGAAAATCAACAGGTTTTTCCAGCATATTACTTGACATCTTTCCCAAGCTGTCGTAATTTCGCCTGAGGCCTGCGGTTAAGCTCTTAATATCAATGATGTTGCCGAAAAAAGGACATCCTCTTGCACTACGGTTTAGTTGCCAATATTAACAAAGTTCTTTTCTGGGAAAAACTGCCGGATTTCCTGAACTGGTTTGAAAAGCATGATCTTCCCTTAACCATTTCTCAATCCATTTATGATCATAAAAAATTCCCGGAGAATTTTCGGCACTATAGCACTTTACCGGAAACTGAACTCCCCTCTAACTGCCAGATGGTGCTGGCCATCGGCGGCGATGGTACGATATTGCGGGCAGTGCAAAATATCGGCGAACGGGAAACACCGATTCTCGGTATCAATGTTGGTGGCCTGGGTTTTCTTACAGAGATCCGGCTCGATGACTTCACTGCGGAATTTGCCAACATTTGCCGGGGCGAATTTTTCATCGAAAAGCGATTTATGCTTAAAGCCCAAATAGATGACAAATCCCAGCCACTCTATGCCTTAAACGAAATTCTCATTGATAAAGCCAGCTCAATCCGGGTCATTCAAATTCAGATAGATATTGATGGTCATTTCCTCAACTCTTATGTGGCGGATGGACTGTTGATTTCCACCCCGACTGGCTCGACTGGCTATTCCCTCTCCTCTGGCGGCCCGATAATGGTCCCTTCCGCCGATGTATTGGTCATTAACCCAATTTGCCCGCATTCACTCACCAACCGCCCGATTATCATCCCGGCAAATGCGAAGATCCGCGCCATGGTGCGGACGGAGTCTGCGAAATTCAATGTTGCCGCCGATGGGCGGGACGTCCGCCGCTGCAAAACCCGCACGGAACTCAAAATCGAAAAAGCAGAATTCTGCGCCAACCTCGTCAAGCCATTGAACAGCAACTTTTATCACCTTTTACACAGCAAGTTGAACTGGGGAAAAGATTTCCGGGACATCCGCCGCTGGAGCCATAATTCCTGATCCGCAATGATGCTGCTATTGACTATTTTTATTGCCGTGATTTATAGTTATTTCATCTGCTGGCTGCTGCTCGGTTTGCATAAGTTGCTCAAAAAATCCCGTTCAAACGTCCCGCAGCAGCACTCTTATTCTCTGATTATTGCCGCCCATAATGAAGCCACGCAGATTGCTGATTGCCTGCAGGCATTGGCAAAGCAAAATTACCCGGCGGAGAAATTTGAAGTGATCCTCGCGGCAGATCGCTGCACGGATGAAACCGTGGCTATCGCGGAAAAATTTCATCAGCATTTTTCCCGGCTGCATATCATCGAGATCAGCGATGCTCCTCCCGGGGTTTCTCCGAAAAAAAACGCGCTGGACCTGGCGATTCAGGCAGCCCGCTTCGATCATTTTATCTTTCTTGATGCCGATGTCATTGCGCCAGAGATGCATTTGCGAGCAATGGATGAAAGCTTCCGGCAAGATACTGCCGCGGTGGTCAGCCTGATGAAATTCGATCCGCCGCAAAATTTTTGGCAACGTTTTATCGTTTTTGAAAAGTTAATCAGTTGGTGCATTTCCGGGGCGGGCGTTGGCTATAATGCCCCGATTATTTCCTACGGCGGCAACTGGGGATACACCCGGAAAGTTTTTACGGACAGCGGCGGCTTTACGAAAATTCGTGAATCGCTCAGCGGCGATGACGATTTAATGCTGCAGCGCTTTGGCAAGCAAGGGGCCCGGATCGATTTCTGCCTTGTCCCGGCAGGTTGGGTGCGCATCCCGCATCTCGATTCTTTTTCCCATTTCCTTCGTCAACGCCGGCGGCATTTTTCCGCTGGTCAGCGCTATTCCTTCGGCTTGCAAATTGGCTACTTTTTCTTTCATCTGAGTAATTTGTTACTCTGGATAATACCGCTAATCTACACACCGGCCCTGCTCTTTCTCCTCTTGAAATTACTGGCCGATTACCTGGTCATCTGGCGCGGGCAAACCATTTTTCAAGAACGAACCTCTCTCCTGAACTTCATTTTTTTCAACGCTTTGTATATGCTTTACAATACCCTTATCGGTCCGTTGGGGCACATCGGTAAAATCAAGTGGTGATGATAATGCATTGCCTGTTGGTGGAAATCACGGGGGGTGAAAATGTTCTAGCGCCAATGCTCAATGTAAAATTCCCAAGGGGATAAAGATCAGTTCTTTTATTTTTAGATTGATAATTGGGTACTGGACATTGGACATTAAGAAATGCCCAGCTCTTCGAGGATTTTGTAAAGGTAGGTGCGATTGACGCCGAGCATCTTTGCCGCTTCTTCTTTCGAACTTGTCTTGCGCAGCACTTTCAAAATATACTGCCGGCGGAATTTTTCTTCCGCTTCCTTCAGGGTCTGTTCAGCCTGTAAAATATTCTCCGGAGAAACCTGGCTAACGAGATCCTGCGGCAAATCATCCTTTTGGATCTCATTCCCCTTCACCAGCAACACGCAGCGCTGAATAACGTTTTCCAGCTCGCGAATGTTCCCCGGCCACTGGTAACTTTCCAGCACATCCAGCGCCTCATCCGATACAGTAATGGTGCTGCCCGGTGCATATTTTTCGATGAAGTATTCCGTCAGTTCAGGAATATCCGTGTAGCGTTCCCGTAGGGGCGGCACCGTTAATTCAATGACTTTCAAACGGTAGTAGAGGTCTTCCCGGAACTGCTTTTCGGCAATCATTGCCGGAATATCCTGATTGGTCGCGGCGATAATTCTAATATCCAGCTTCCGGGGCGTCACGCTGCCGATGCGCTCAATTTCCTTCGTTTGTAACACGCGAAGCAACTTCGCCTGCAGGCGAATATCCATCTCGCCAATTTCATCGAGAAAGAGGGTGCCTTCATTCGCCATCTCGATCTTCCCTGGCTTCGCTTTTGCTGCGCCGGTGAAAGCGCCTTTTTCATAGCCGAACAGTTCGGATTCCAACAGATTATCCGGAATAGCACCACAGTTAATTGCGACAAATGCGCCCTGCGGCCGCTGGCTGTTGGTATGAATCGCCCGGGCCACCAATTCTTTACCGGTGCCGCTTTCGCCTAAAATAAGCAGTGCAGCATCCGTTGGCGCGATCCGGGAAGCCATGCGGAGCATATCAAACACGACCGGGTTGCTGCCAATAATGTTTTCGCACTGAAATTCTTCACGGAGATTTTCCAGGGTCATAGCGGCGTCGGCAATCAAACGATCTTCGAGCATCTCCAACTGCCGGGAAACGCTTAGTCCCCGCACAATTTGCCCGGCAAAGGACATCAAAAAAGCCAGGTCGTCCTCACGAAAGGGATTGGCTTCATTGCGACGATCAAGATACACCGCGCCCATCACCTGGTTGCCAAGCATTAATGGCACGCAAAGTGTGGATTTAATATCAAGGTGAAGAATGCTGGTTTTCTGGGCGAGCGCCACATCTTTGTCGGTATCTTCGATTTGGATTGGCTGCGACTGGGCGAT
>JAUIFT010000350.1 GCA_030430345.1 Calditrichia bacterium
GTGCAGGATAAATGGGCCGTCAACGATCGACTATCCCTGCAATTCGGCTTGCGCGGCGCCAAGTATCAATTGCATGACGATCTTTATCTCGATCCGCGTTTCGGTTTCAAATATTTACTCTCCGATCAACTCTCGCTGAAAGGCAGTTGGGGGCGCTTCAGCCAGTTCCTCTTTACCACTAACGATGAAAATGAAGTGCTGCGCATCGTCGATTTCTGGCAACCGGTGCCGGAAGAGTTTGATGCCATCCGCAATCAGCATTTTATCGGCGGGATCGAAAAGTGGTTCAGTCAGGGATTTACCGGCTCGTTGGAAGTCTATTATAAGCCCTATTCCAACGTGCTGACGAACAATCCCAATAATAATCCCGGCATCGAAAATGACGAGTTCATTTCCGGGGAAGGACGCGTTTGGGGAATAGAGCTGCTTCTTAAGAAAACGGTGGGCAGATTTAAAGGCTGGCTGGGCTATTCCTACTCAAATCTGGAACGGCGCTTTGATTATAACAGCGATGGCGTTATCGAAAAAACAGCGAATGAGTTTTCGGAAATTTATGCCCCGATCTACTCCAAGCCGCATTCATTTAATCTGACGATTAACTACCAGGCCAGTAAGAACAATCAGCTATCGCTCTCCTGGACGATAGCCAGCGGTCAGCCCTACACGCCGGTGGTCGGGAAAGTATTCCACGGCGATGGAGAGCCGAACGATCCTTTCGGCAGCCTGATTAACATCAATGGCAGCAGGCATTCCTCCCGCTTCCCGATGTATATGCGCGGCGATATCGCCTGGAGCCGGCATATTTCCCTCTTTGGCGCGAAAGGCAAATTCAATTTTCAGGTGATGAACATTACCAACAACTTCAACGTTCTCACCTATCTCTGGGATCATGATAAATCTCCCTCGGAAGTACGCGCGGTCGGCATGTTTCCCATTTTACCTTCATTCGGCATCGAATTCAAACTTTAGGAGTCAGCAATGCGATACATTAAAATTATATTATTCATTTTAGCGATTCTCTGCTTATCCTGCGAAAAGGAACTGGATATTAGTGAATTCCAGGATGAGTTCGGCAATTATCAACCGGAGTTAAAAGTGGAAGGATTGCTCCAGCAGGATGATCCCGCCAGTTCGGTCATCCGAATCATCCAAACCAGCACCGTTACCGATAAGGAGGTTTTTAACGGCGTTGATGATGATGGGGACGGCATCGTCGATGAAGACGATGAGATCATTCCCCTCATTCAGGATACTTCCGCCACGGTGAAAGTCACCAACTTAAATTCCGGGGAAGTGACTGATTTTCAATATGTTGCAGCCGCAGACAGCATTATTCGAATTGATTCCAACAATGTGGTTATCAGCATTCCCTACGGTGGCTATAAGCCGGCATCGGCCAATTTTCAGATTGAGAACTATGCCCAATACAGCGTTGAGATTCAATCGCGCGATTTTCAAAAAACCATCAGCGGGGTAACCACGGTTTATCCGCCGGTGACATTTATTGATACGCTCTACAACTTTAGCGAGAGCCTGGTAACCATGAATGTGAGCGATCAAAAGGAATTATTCTGGACGTCGGATCCGGCCGTTACCGCCTATTACATGACTTTTGAGGAAATCAGCGAAGAAGGACTGGAATATTACGAATCTTATACAATATCCCGGGATAACGATCTAACCGAATTGTATAGCAATGTCTCTGTCGGGAAAGGTCTGCTTTGGGGGCTAAATTTTGAGATCGCTTTAAAACTGACTGTCGAGGCTTTCAGCCCGGAATATGGCCGCTATATTTTTTCTGAATTACCGCTAAATGATCCGCAACGCTCCAATTTACGGGATGAAAATGGCAATCCGGTCATGGGCTGTTTCGGCGCTACCGCGGCAGACACGCTAATTATTATTATTGAAGAATAAAATTCAATTTTTCCAAGGGTTTAACTTATTTAAAACGTATTAAAAATGATTGTGAAGGAGATCTAAAAATGAAAAAATTATATTTGCTGGTGTTGATTTGTTTAATGGCTATATATGCCCAACAAACTTTTGCCCAGGTGCAAGGCGGCGATATTCTCAATGAGGCGCCCCTGCACCCGCTGCCGGCAGAGATGACTTATGAAGAGTATAAGGACATGAATCGCCGCCTCACCGTTGGTCTGGCGCTGGCGGCAATCCCGGTGCCCGGTATGATCCACTTTTACGCCGGGGAGAAAAAAACCGGCTGGAAAATTCTTGGCGGTGCGGTTTTGGGTCTCGGTGGCGTTATTTCCGGTATAGCGATGGCGGAAGATGGCGATTTTCCCGATTCCGATTTCGAAGTTCTGACCTTAAATGCCGGAAATGAAGATAAAGAGCGTCGTTTTGAACAAATCCCCGTAGAGATAGAAGGCGGCGAGATAAATTATGAATTACGGGAGATCTACCGCGAGCCGGATGACACTGGTGGTGCCCTGATCGCCGCTGGCGCTGTGCTGTTGGTTGGCAGCATTGTTTACGATTTTATCCACGGCATTCGCACCATTGAAGAAAAACGCGATCGGGTGCGTTATAAGTATGGGAAGCAGATGCAGTTTGGCCTGGCGCCAAAAATCGATTTAAAGAAGCAATCAGTAGGGTTGGGGTTAGCCCTTAATTTTTAGGTAGTTTTAATCATGCAAGAATATCGATGTTGTCATTGCGATCACGGCGCGCCGGGAGAAGCAATCTCAAATGTTGCACCTGCAAAGAGATCGCTTCGTCATGGAGCTCCTCGCGATGACAGGTTGTAGCATTATTTTCTTAATACTACCATTTTGAAAATTGTTGGAAAGTAATTTTTGGAGTTAAAAAAATGGCATTACAACTTAAGCAGTTTCTCGTCCCCTTTTCCCGGAATTTTGGATTAGCTGCAATCATTTTATTATTCAGCAGCCAGTCCGCTTTTTCCCAGGGCGGGCAATTCGGCATCGCTTTTTCAGCCGGATTGCCGCAGAGTGAATTCGAAGAAGCCCTCAACGATGAGGGATTTGGGATTGATGGCAATCTCGCTTTCCGCCTTGGCGAATCACCATTTTCCCTCGGGGCGGAATTCGGGTATTTGATTTACGGCAGCGAAACACGAAATGTCCCGTTTAGCCAAACCATTCCCGATGTGTATGTAGACGTCGAAACCAGCAATAATATCTTACAAAGTTTCGTCTTTCTGCGGGCGCAAAACGATAAAGGCGCCATCCGTCCTTACCTCGATGGTTTGCTGGGATTCAATTATCTCTTTACGAGAACATCGATTCGGGATGAGGGTTATTTCGAAGAAGAAATTGCCGCTACCACAAACTATGACGATTTCGCCTTCAGTTATGGGGGCGGGGGCGGTATAATGATTCGCCTGCACGATCCCGATCCGGATGCGGAGCTTTATGACAAACGGGCGGCGATTCTGCTCGATTTACGATTGCGCTATCTCTATGGCGGGGAAGCGGAATATTTACGCCAGGGTGGGATCGAACGCATTGATGGTGAAGTTTTAATTGATC
This sequence comes from Calditrichia bacterium, assembly GCA_030430345.1. The sequence goes on from JAUIFT010000350.1 coordinate 3,513, forward strand.
CGGTCAGATCGAGAACCGACATGCTAACCTTTAATATCGGTCTGGCATTTGTATTCTAAATCAACTGAAAATGTCCGGCATTTTGGACCGAAAACAACCCAGCCGGGATTCATCCCGGCAGAAAAAATTCAATTGGAGACATCATGAAACGACTTGCAGGATTCTTGTTAACCGTTTTGCTAGCGCTAACGACCACTGGACACACACAAAGTTCCGAGATTAAAAATTGGGCTGCCAGCTTGGAGGGGCAGGAATTTTTCATGAAAATTGACGTTGTAAAAGTGCAGTATTTGTTCAACGGCACCGATGCAACCAACATTTATCCCGGTGGAACAATTTCCTATCGGGCAACCGTTGGTACTCGCCAAACTCAATCCGAGAACGCAGAAGATTTTGCCGAGGAAGTACGTATTCACAGCGCCAACGATGATACACCTCCCCAGGTACGTGTACTCAATCGCGGTTCCCGAATATTGATTCGTTCCGTGAAAGCACGGGACGATGAAGTGAAAGTGGAATTTGAGGAAATCGGTGGTTCCAAGCATGCCTTGCGCCTGAAATTTGAAAAGCGCGATTATACCCTGGCGGAAGCACAGGAGCTATTCAACCGGGGATTTACCACCAATGAAGCGGATCTGCTTGGTGCGGATGAAAGTATTAAAATTGACGGCGGCATGTCGCAGGCCGATGTCATCAGCAAACTGGGCCAGCCGAATATCGTGGTCAATTTATCCGGTAAATCGGTAATGGTTTATGATGCGATGAAACTGGTCTTTAACAACAATCAGCTGGTGGATGTTCAATAATATTTCACCAGAAAATAGTATGTTAAACAGATTCGAACGGTTTATATTTCAGCGTAGCTATTTTTGAATCCGGATTTATTTGTTGGACGAAGTGTTGAAAAGAAATTTCCTGGTTTG
>JAUIFT010000351.1 GCA_030430345.1 Calditrichia bacterium
CACCGATTCTTTTTCCCGGGAGGTTAAATTGAGATAAGCAATTTGATGGGTTTGGGTTTCTTGAGTCACGGTTTTCAGGGCAGCTTCCGCCGCTTGCTGCTTCTCCCGCGCTTCCTGCTCCTGCCGTTTGTAGGCTTCCGCTTTTTCATCCAGCTTGCGGATTTCCGGAAAGAGCTGCTTTTCCTGGGCATCCAGGCCACCCAGGCGTTCCTTCTCGTTGGTAATTTCCTCGGAGATATCCCGGGCAGTTTCTTCCAGGCGCTTTACTTCGTAGCTCTCCCGGCTGACCTGCTTTTCCACATCGACCAACTGCTGCTGAACGGATTTTTGCAGTTGCTCAAATTCCTGGCGTTTCGCTTCCCGCTCCTGCAGCTCTGTCGTGGTTACTGTTAGCTGTTGTTTCTTTTCCTCCAGCTCGCTCTGCAGCGCCTCGAACTGTTTGATTGTTTTCTCATATTGTTCTTTCCGGCCGATCAATCCAACTTGCTTGGATTTCGCGCCGCCGGTCAGGTTTCCCCAATGCTCAAGGATTTCTCCATCGAGGGTGACATAGGTGACTTCCGGATAGTTACTGCGCATATTGATCGCGGTATCGAGATCCGGCACCACGTAGACCGAGCGAAAGAGAAAATTGAACAGTGAATCGTATTCACCGGGAAAGGAGACCACATTCATCAGTGGGGTGCTTTTGCCATTTGCCGCCGGTAAACTGGTCTGGGTTTTCGCGGCGCCATTTAACAATGTGAGCGGCACCAGGGTCACCCGCCCTTTTTCGCTGCTGCGCAGATGACTGAGAATGTTCTGGGCGGTTTCTACTTCCTTTACAACAAGGTAGTTGGAAACTTCCGCGAGGTAACTTTCCAGCGCCGGGCGATATTCTTCCGAACAGTCGACCAGGTTCGCCAGGGTATCCACGACCCCACTATAATCGCCTTTTTTAGACATCACATACTGCACACTCTGGGAAAATCCTTCATAATTCTTAATCAGGTTTTCCAAAAAATCTTTCCGGCTGCGGGTGCGCTCCAGCTTTCCATCAATCGTATTGATTTCCGCACGAAGGTTTTCCTGGTTTTCCCGGAGATTTTGAATCAGCTTTTCCAGATGCGCCTGTTCCTGCTGATACATCTCCAGATCTTCCTTTACCTCGCCCAACTTTGTTTCCAGGGCATCGAGGTTATCACGGCGGACTTTGCAATCCGCATTTACTTTTTCCAGGGCGCTTTCATTTTTAAAAATGCGATTGTTGATGCTGTCTTTTTCCAGCTGAATCTTTTGGTAGGCCTGTTTCACTTGCCCGGATTGCTGCAGCTCCTGCATGTTCATCTGCACAAAGCGCTGATATTCATCGCGGATTTCCTGAAAGCTGTTTTCGGCATTCAGCTGTTTATTCGCCGAAGTTCGATAGAGCTCCTGGGCGGTGGCCATTTCGTTTCTGACCGAACTAATCTGGTCACTCAACTGCACTTTTTCCTGGTCCAGTTGTTCAATTTTCACTCGTTGGAATTCGATCTCTTTATGATAGGAACGTGTCGCTTCTTCCAGAGACTCCACCCGCTGCTGATGCAGCTCCCGGCGTTTTTGCTGCTCCTGGATCATGTCATCTTTGCGGTGAAGGATAGCGGCCTTTTTCCGAAAGAATTGCTCTTTTTCCACCGATTCGACCTGCAGCTTTTCCAGGCGCGCTTCCAGGGTATGGATTTCGCTGCCCTGCGAGTTCTTTAGCTGGAGCACTTCCGACAGTTCCGTTTCGATCGGCTTTAACTGATTCTTGAAGGAATGAATCCGCAGGTGGGACAGCAGCAGCTCGTTTTCCTGCAGGCTTTCTTTGTATTCGTGATAGCGGCGGGCTTTCCCAACCTGACGGGCGAGAGAATTCACATTTTTTTGTACTTCCGCAAGAATATCATCGACGCGGGTTAGTTCCTGCTCGGTAGTATCCAGCTTGTTAAATGCGGATTTACGGCGGGACTTATATTTTTTGATACCGGCCGCTTCCTCGAAGAGACGGCGGCGTTCCTGGGCATTATCGCTGAGGATCTGCTCAACCATTTTCAGCTCGATCACCGAGTAGGCATCCGCCCCCATACCGGTATCGGTAAACAAGTTGATGATGTCCATCAGGCGGACAACTTCATTGTTGATCAAATATTCGCTATCACCGGAACGGTGTAAACGACGGGTAATTTTTAATTCGGTATATTCGGAAGGCAGGACGCCGCGATTGTTCTCGATAAACATCGACACTTCCGCCAGGCTAAGCGGCTTACGGGTGGCAGTGCCGTTAAAGATCAAATTTTCCATTCGGTCGCAGCGCAGGGCGGACGGACGTTGTTCCCCCAGCACCCAGCGGATGGAATCGACAATATTACTCTTTCCACAACCATTGGGGCCAATCACCCCGGTCAGGCCACGATCAAACTTAAAGATCGCTTTCTGTGCAAACGATTTAAAACCGAAAACTTCCAGTCGCGTTAGAATCATCTAGCAACACTTCACATTTAGTCGAACAAATCTATTATCTCTGCCCCCGGAAAGTGGCGTATTTTAGCGTCCGGCAATATTTGCCTGGTAAAGCTGATAGACATAATCCAGGTGTTCCCGAACGTGATAGTAATCCTGATAAAAATAGCCGAAGAGCGCAATGCCTCCCCCCAGCAAAAGGGTTAACAACAGGAATACTTTCCAGTAGAGGCTGTCAATCAACACCCGGGTACCGTTGACCCAGCGCAGGTACGCCCAAACGTGGCAATATAAAAGTATGCCCAGGAGAATCCAATAAGAATTCAATTCCAGCAACATTCGGTATAAAACGATCCCTAATGGCAAAATGAATACGAGTGGCGATGAGGCCCAGATTGTCGCGGCCAGCGCCTGGTTGTAAAGCACGCGACTTTCCCCGGTTAACGAGATCAGTTTTACCAGGAAAGCGAGCAAATAATAGCCAACAATAATCACTAAAGTCGTCAGCATAATAAACACCGGCTGGTTCCAGATCAGCCCAACCACACTTTCCTTTAACCAGGGGGTATAGAAGAAAATCGAGAGCAGATAATCGAATAAGAGATGGCTCCGGTAAAAATAGGCCAGCGAGCTATAGATAATTGCCCCATTCACCGCGATGACCAGCAAAAGGAATAAGGACTGCTTAATGGGAATACTAATCCGCTCCTGCAGATTCACAAAAAAACCGTGCGGCTTCTTGATACTATAGATCAAATTCTGGCGAAACACCCGGTAGCGTTTGTAGGAAATCAAAAAAATGAACAGGTTCAGAAAGCCAATAAGAATATAGAGGAAAGAATGCGCCGAGCGATCTTCCTGAATGGCCGATTCCCCGCTATTCGCCGGGGAGGAAAACTCCTGAATATTTTGATTGCCTCCGGAACGATCGCGGGCGATTCGTTCCACGCTTACCAAACCGGTTTCGTTCAGATACAGCTGACGATTGCCCCCGTTCTGCAACGCGGGCAGATAGAGATAATAATCGCTGTAAGTGGGAATAAAGTGCCCCGCCGCCGTAGTCATTTTTTCCATCTCCTGATACATGGATTGCATCTGCATCAGGTCCGAAGTTACCATGGTAGAATCAATACGATAAGTGAGCGCACGGGTATAAGCGCCCGGCAGTGCAATTCTGCCAGCAGCATTATTTTGCAACTCACGGACCTTTTCAAGGAAACGGTGGCGATCGATGATATCGATAATATGAAAATCGACGCTATCCTGAAAAGCAGTGCTGTTTAACAGGGAAGAAGTATAGGTGGCAAGCGGAAGTTTTTCGGCATCCGCGACAACCGTTTTCACCCGGCGCTGTTGCCCGCTGGCATGATTATCGAGATAAAAGGCCATACCGGCAGCAGCAAGACAATTGTAGCGATTGGCCAGATAGATCAGGCGGTTATTATAGGCCTGCCAGCGGCGAAAGCGCTCCGACGTATTCAGGGATGATTTTCCCCAGTAGACAAAAGGTTGATCTTGAAAACAGAGCAGGCCGATGTCATCGCAAATCTGATAGAACAATTCCGGCAATGGATGGAGCATTACCCGAATTGCATTGAATCCGCGTTTCTTAATATCTTCCAAATCTTTCCGCACCAGCACCGGGTCAAACAACTCCGAGCCGCCCATATTCTGAAAGACATAATTAACGCCGTTAATTTTCAGCGGCTGCCCATTTAAGCGGAAGCCAGTGCCAGCGGCGCTGAATCGGCGTAAAGCCAATGGCGTGCGGGTGCGATCCAGGGTTTGCCCGGCACTGTCGATAGCGACCTCTATCCAAAAGCGCGTTGGGGCCTCCGGTTGCCAGGCAACATTTTCCCGGGCCGGCCATGGTGGCAATGCAAGGCGATCATCCGATCCCGGACGGGTGGCGAAAAAACCGTTGAAAAATACCCGGCTGTCCGTCACGTAAGCCACC
>JAUIFT010000352.1 GCA_030430345.1 Calditrichia bacterium
AAGCGTAACGCCTTTGATACCATCTAAAACGGCGTCAAATACGTCATTCAATTTCATACCACGAATCCGGGAGGTGACCATTCCGGTGATGACTGATAAACCAAACGCCTCGAAAATCATTGGCGAGCCCGCCAGCGGCCAGGAGATGATCGAAAATCCAAGCAATACGGCGATCGGTAATATGAAATCAATCATACCCGGCTTGTAGTATTCCGGAACGTTCGTTGTATTTAATTCTTTGGCGAGCATCGGTTGAGCGTCATCGGCATCGAGCTTGCCTTCCTCCCGGGCGCGATCAATCGCCTTGCGCATTTTTTTACCGACGAAGGGCATCAGGTCTAACGAAAAGAGGAGGGTAAAGGTAATCGCAAAAATACGCTGTTTCCGTATCGGGGATGATGTCGGCGATTTCCGGCAGCAGCACCAGTCCGCCGATATAGGCTGGCCAGGCGTTAAAAGGTATTAACGCTGCAATTGGGGAGGCGGTGGAGTCTACAATGTAGGACAATTCTTCGTGCGATACTTTCTCTTCGTCTGCGACCGGTTTCACAGTTGTGCCGGTAAGGACTGTGCTGATAGTACCACCCTGGTGAAAAATAACCCCCATAATCCAGGTAAACAATTTGGCTGACCGGCGGGATTTAATAAAGTTTTGAGCGACATAATTGGCAAAGTAGAGCGCGCCGCCGTTTTTGTTCCACATACCAATTAACCCCCCCAGCGCCCATAGGTACACTAATAATATCTTTGCATAACTTTCACTGCCCAGGCTTGGTATCAAATAAGCGTTTATGATATTGTATTGCGTGGTAATCAATCCGCCCAGAGCGACGCCGACAAATAGTGCTAGTATAACATTTCTGGTGATAAAACAGATTAGCAGTGTTACCAATGCCGGCACTAGCGAAAAGAAACCAAAATGCTTACGCGTTGGATCTTCCACCCCGCCTTCACTAATGCCGTACCAGGTCGCAGCAAAAATGAGAACGACAACAACAGTCCAGAGATACTTGTTATACTTGGATACCATAAAAAGTCCTGTGAAATAGAGGTTAACAGACACATGAATTATGTGTATTCAGGAAGGATGATAATACGGGGATTATTTGAAATATTCAAGGGATTGCTGGTGAGCGTGTATAATTACTAAAAAAACAGGCCGGCCGCAATCCTGCAGCCAGCCCGGTGGTCTTGGTGGGGTTTTAAACTTGAATGTCTGAATGGGAGAATACTGGTTATTCCTTTACCCATATTCGGCTGTATTTTATACCGGTCTGCTTATTAACAATAATATTTGGTGTGCCTGGTGGGATTTCCTTCCCGGTAACCAAAACCCGTTTATAACCGTTGCAGCACTTTGCGGCATCTTCGCGGCTTTTCCAGACATGATTTTTAGAGCGGCATAAAAACATATTCTTCATGCTTCCTCCATCACTTTCGCTGGTCTGCGAGTTTCAACGGGGTTCTTGATGACCGGTTTCGGGGCGGCTGTCTTGATTGCCGGCCGGGTTGTTTTTTGGCGGGGGGAACGTTTGGCGGTTTGTTTCTGTGCGATCAGATTGCGGGTACCGATAGTATCACACATAATGTAGGCAAGGATTGGGAATATAACGGTGCCGGCGAGCCATTGGGTCATCATTAATGGATCGAGGGTGCTTAGATTGGCATAGGTTAATTCCGCGCCGTAGGCAGATTTAAATCCTTCGGACATATTGGCAATGCCGGATGCAAACAGGACGATACTGGTGACCACTCGCACCATCCAGGCGAGTTCGCCGGTTTTGAGCAGCTCGTCTTTAAAAATAGACATGGCAACGACGCCGGCATCAATCGCAAATGTGGCAACGGCGCCAAGAATGATATTGTGATAAAAGAACTGGCTCATAAAAGTGGTGGTATGAAGAAAAGTGGCAGATAAAATACCAATCAAACAAAGCGCCCCGGCACGATACTTTACCAGCTCCCGAAATTTATTACTGTTTTTTGCCATCTTTCCTCCTTGTAATCGAATTTTCCGTTAAATCAAAAATAGTGAACATAAATTCACTTAAAATATGTACTGTGAAAATTGAAATGTCAAGCACTTTCTTGGGGAATTTTAAAAAAGTTCAGAGTTCAAAGTTTAGAGTTCAGAGTTGGAGGGAGTTGTAAATGGGCAAATGAGTATATAGGCAGTTCGGTAGTTAACTCTCGACAATCCTGGAGACCGATTGAATAACCTGTGAGAACTGATTACTGTTTTTTCTAACTCTGAACTTTGAACCCTGAACCCTAAAGTTTACCCCACAATTTTATGAATTTATACCGTTCTTGATTTTTGTGATTTTTTTAATATATTCAATTTTAGGGCCTGTAATGAATCGAATGTATAAAGCCGGAAAGGGTTGTAAATATGGAAGATAATGCCAAAATGGAACAGTTCCAGCAGCGGATTGATGCCGGTGAAAAAATAGAACCGAAAGATCGTATGCCGGAGAAATACCGAAAGCAGCTCATTCGTATGATTTCTCAGCACGCACACTCCGAAATTGTCGGTATGCTGCCGGAAGGCAACTGGATTACCCGGGCACCCTCTCTACAGCGAAAATTATCTTTGATTGCGAAAGTGCAGGATGAAGCCGGGCACGGTTTATATCTCTATTGTGCGGCTGAGACCCTGGGCATAGACCGCGATGAACTGGTTCAGCAACTCCTTGATGGCAAAGCAAAATATTCCAGCATTTTTAACTACCCAACCCTGACCTGGGCGGATATCGGCGTTATTGGCTGGCTGGTGGACGGTGCGGCAATCGTTAATCAGACTATGCTGGCGAAGGCATCCTACGGTCCATATTCCCGGGCGATGATCCGAATCTGCAAAGAAGAAAATTTCCACAAGCGGCAGGGAATGGAAATTGTCGCAACAATGGCAGCCGGCTTGCCGGGGCAAAAGAAGATGGCGCAGGATGCGGTGAATCGCTGGTGGTGGCCTTCCCTGATGATGTTTGGACCCCATGACAGCGACTCTCCGAATAGCGGCGTTCTCTTGAAGTGGAAAGTGAAAACAAAGAGCAATGATGAACTGCGCCAGCGCTTCGTTAATCTGACGGTGCCGCAGGCAATGGCAATGGGACTGACGATTCCCGATCCTGAGCTGGAATATGATCCGGATACCAAAAACTGGAATTTCGGGGAGATCGACTGGGATGAATTCTATCAGGTAATCAAGGGAAATGGCCCTTGTAACGAAGAAAGAATCGAAGCCCGCCGGAAGGCTCATCGTGAAGGCGCCTGGGTGCGGGATGCTGCCGCTGCTTACGCCGCAAAACATGCAGATAAGAGTCACGTTGCCTGACCTTGACGGAAATGACTACCGTGATCATCTATTGTGGGATAAATGATTACGGCAACGATAAATGTTTGAAAAGTGTAGGGGAGTTGTATGAGCGAAAAAAAGAATCCAACCGCAGCAGACAGCGGCGACGGCGCACTCTGGGAAATTTTTGTGCAGGAAAAACAAGGGGCGCCCCATGAACACGCAGGCAGCTTGCATGCGCCTGATGCTGAAATGGCGCTACAGAATGCCCGGGACGTCTATGCCCGCCGCGGGAGAGTGTTAAGCATCTGGGTAGTGCCTGCGGTGGCAATTACCGCATCTTCCCCGGAAGATGATGGTCCGTTTTTTGAACCAGGCAATGATAAAGTTTACCGGCATCCGCAATTCTACAAGGTGCCGAGAGGGATGAAGGTGTTCTGATGAGCGTAACTTTCGATGATCAAACTCGTTCGGACCTCTTCGATTATTTACTCCGCCTGGGCGATGACCGGTTGATTCTCGGACATCGTCTCTCCGAATGGTGCGGTCACGGGCCGATGCTGGAAGAAGATATCGCCCTTTCAAATATTTCCCTGGATTGTATTGGTCAGGCTATCAGTCTGCTGAAATTAGCCGGAGAGGTTGAAGGTGAAGACCGTTCGGAAGATGACCTGGCCTATTTCCGGGAAGCGATTGATTTCCGCAATCTAATGTTGCTGGAGCAGCCGAACGGAGATTTTGGCTATACGATTATGCGGCAGTTCCTCTTTGATGTCTACAGTTTTTATCTTTATGAAGCGCTTCAGGAAAGCACCTTCCAGCCCCTGGCGGAAATCGCCGCTAAATCCTTAAAGGAAGTTCGCTATCACCTCCGCCATAGTAGCCAATGGGTATTGCGTCTTGGCGATGGCACCGGGGAAAGTCGGCAGCGCATTCAGCAGGCCCTTGATAATCAATGGCGATATGTCGAGGAAATGTTTGTGCTGGATGATTTGGAAGAAAGATTGATTGCCCAGAATATCGCTGCAGATGCCAGCGCCTTGCAGGGAAAATGGCGGGAAATGGTAGAAAAAATAGTTGATCAGGCCACGTTGCAAATGCCGGGGGATGATATTTACAAA
>JAUIFT010000353.1 GCA_030430345.1 Calditrichia bacterium
TTCTGCCCATACCGCCCGCATATAATCCAGCGTTTCCGGGATTTCCGCCGATTTTACTTTTACCGAGAACTGGTTAAAAAAGCGGGGCCAGTGCATCATCACGACCGGCTCAATTGCCTGGTGCATCGTGGCGACATGAAAATTTTTGACAACCCCAATAATTGTACCATCAATGCGATTGATACCGGAGGGCAGCACCCTGCCGAGGGCCTCTTCCGGGTTACTATATCCCAGCCGTGCCAGCGTGGCTTCGTTGATGATAAAAGCGTCCCGTACATCGCTGGTAAGATTTTCCGAAAAATTCCGGCCGGCTAATAGTTCCATGCCATAAAAATCGAGATACTCGGTATCAATAATTTTCAGATGAATGCCAAAGCTGCCTCCGCCTTCCCGGCCGTTGGGATATGCGGAAGTACTAAAACCGTGCTCACTCAGCGGCGGGAACATACCAACCGAAACCTCAAGCACATTCGAATGACTCAGGAATTCATTAGTAACGACATCAATACGGCTTTCCAGGGAGTCGTCATGAATCGGGACATTGATGGTATATTCTTTATCGAAGCCCAGTTCGGCATCCTGCATATAGCGAAGCTGCTCCTGGGTAATCAGGGTGCCGCTGATGAGTAAAATGGTTAAGGCAAATTGCGTTATTACCAGCAGGCGGCGCAATCCGAACAGGCTTGTCAGGCGTTGCCAGAGGGTGCTGCTGCCTGCGCTGCCGTGTTGATGTGTATTTCCCTTCAGTGTTTCCACCGGCTGATAAGCGGAAAGAAATAATGCCGGATAAATACCGGCAAAGATACCGGTTAGCAAGGTAAATCCAAAAAGGGCAAAGATTGTCCAGAGATTACTTTGCAATGAGAACTCAATGGGCGTAGACACCAGTTCCGAGAAGGCCGGGAGCACTAGCTCCACCGCCGCGAGGGAAATGAGCATAGCCAACACCGCCAGTAGCAATGATTCCCCGACAAATTGCCCAATCAACTGCAGGCGGTGGGCCCCAAGCACTTTCCGGACACCGACTTCCCGCGCGCGCCGAATTGATCTGGCGGTGGTTAAATTCATGAAATTAATGCAGGCAATTAGCAATATAAATGCCCCGATCGTTGCGATAATCAGCAGATTGGAAATATGATTGCCGGGGCCGATTTCATCATCAATATGCGAATAGAGATAGATATCCTGCATAGGGGTGAGAAATGCCCGCCGCGCACGATCCGGGCGTTGGCGGGAGTGCTTATCCAAAAAGGTGGCAAGTTTCTCATCAAACGCAGCCGCTGAGGTGTTTTCCGGCAGCAACAGATAAGTATACAGCGATGTATACATGCCCCATTGATTTAAGGTATATCCCATAAAATCGTCAGTCATAGCCAGGCCGGAAAAAACCATTTCAAAACGAAAATGGGAATTGACCGGCACATCGGCGATAACGGCTGTAACGGTAAAATCGTATTCATTTTGATATGTCAGCACCTCTCCCAGGGGATTCTTCTCACCGAAATATTTTTTTGCCGCGGATGCGGTAAGCACAACGGAGCGGGGATCATTCAACAAAACGTCTGCACTTCCCTGTAGAATCTCATAGCCGAAGATGTCAAAGAAATCCGGGTCGGCAAAAATGATATCATCCTGGAAAAACTTCCTGTCCCGGACGCTCACCAGATCATTTTCAGTGAAATAGATACGGGCAATTTTCGCCACTTCCGGATAATCCGCCTGCAATTGCGCTGCTAACGGAAAGGGGGTATTGGCATTGCTGTAGATTCCTTCCGGAGTAGTGGTTTCCACCGAAACACGGTAAATTTGCAGTCCATTTTCGTGGTAGGTGTCGTAGTTGGTTTCCTGCAGCACGTAGAGAGCGATTAACATACAGCAGGTTATTCCCAGCGCCAATCCGAGAATATTAATCAGGGAATAGGTTTTCTGTTTGGTAAGGTTGCGAAAGGCGATTTTCAGGTAATTTCTAAACATGGCGTCTCCTTGTCTTTATAGTAACCCGGAAAAGCTTCGTTGTTCGTTGTTCGTTCCTCGAATTCGAACAACGATCAACGAACAACGGTATGGATTAATTCAAGAATCATACCAATCGGTTTTACGCGAGAATTGGGGTAATTTCGAGGATTACGGTGTACGTTTGAAACACAAGGGTGTGCATTTTCGAACAGTTTTGGGGGTAGGAATTACTTTCATAAGAAACCCCCTCACCAGCGATGAAACTGCCAGCGAGGGGGTTTGCGCTTCTATTACGGGAAAATGTTTAGTGCTTACCAGGCGATGCCAAACTTCAGTAAATCGATATCAAGGGCGAGGCCGGAACCGGAAATGGTATCGCCGGAGTTATCCTTGATGCTCCCCCAGGTTTTACCCATGCTAAAGCTGGTGCCCCAAAAAAAGCCGTCTTTGGAAATCACCCGGTAGCCAAAGCCAAAGAGAACGGAATTGGAAGAGCCGGATACTGAACCAATCTCATCGGAACCGCTACCGTGCATATAGTGCCAGCCGGCCTGCGCAAAGAATCCGGATTGTTTTTCGTTGAAGAAACGGCGATAGTTAATGCCGGTCATAAACAGATCGAGATCGACATTATCTTCGTCGTCGATTGAAAAAGGATTGTGCGCATACTGCACAGGGATATTGATTTCCGCTTTTTTATCCACATTCCAGAGGTTGATTTCGCCCGATCCCCACTGAAAAAGCGCCAACACCGGGTTAACGGCTACTCCCATCTTTTTCCCATGACTTTCATCGTGGAAATTAAAACTGCTGTTTGATTGTGCAAAACTATTACTGCTGAATAAAAACATCGCTAAAGCTGCTGTGAAAAGAATCTTTTTCATGGTGACTACTCCTTCATTAAATAAACCCAATTAAGTTACTTCCTCTACAGCCGCTGATAACGCGATTAACGTGCCATGGTATACCAAACCACTCCACAAACTCTTAAACTCATAAAAAACAACAGCATTAGAAGGCACTAATACAAAACATGGTTAACACAACATTGTTTACAATCGACAAAAATGTCGACATTTTGCATTTTAATATTTCATTTCGCCCCGGACTTTACGTCCGGGGCTCGAGTGGGTCGCCCTTGCAGGGCTTGTTCAGGTCCGTAGGACCGATACACAATAGCCCGGTGCATGCAGCACCGGCAAAAATGTAAACAATAATTGACATTTAGTATACAATACGCTACATTGCAGCAAGGAGGTTTGTAATGACGTTAAAAAATGAATTACGCGCATATCGTTTCAACAATGGACGCATGACCCAGGCAGCGTTAGCAAAGGAATTAGGGATTGCCCGCCAGACGGTGATTGCCGTGGAAAATGGCCGTTTTAATCCTTCGGTCAAGCTGGCACTGCGAATGGCGGCATATTTTAAATGTAATGTGGAAGATTTATTCTATCTAACGGAGGAAGAAGAATGAGAAAGCGATTTTTATTTGAGAGTATTATCGGGACTATTTGTGTATTGGCAGTGCTCTTTTTGGGCACTGTCGGATTTATCGCTTTTGCCCTGCTTGCCTTGCTCCCCATGGTTGCCCGGAATTACCAGCCGGACGAACGGGAACTGCAGCTTTTTTACAAGACCGGTAATCTTACCATGGGGCTTTCGATGGTGGGAATTTACCTGATTTATATTTTTTCCGGGCTAAGTGTAAACGGGCACCTGATCGGCAACAACTGGATGCCATTATGCATTACAACCCTGATTCTTATTCATGGCATCAGTGGATTAGTAATCTTTCGCTCTCAGGAGTAGCAAAAGGATTATTGAGGGAATTATGTTATCGGGAGTGAGATCTTTATCTTTGTGCCTTTACCAGTAATGCTATCTACGGCTATTTTCCCCTGGTGATCCTGAATAATGGTATAAACAATTGACAATCCCATACCAGCACCATAGCCAACCCCTTTTGTGGTAAAGCCGGGATCAAATATTTTTTCCAGATTCTCTGCCGGAATACCAACCCCGCTATCCGTGATTTCGATCGTGACACTTTCCGGCTGAGAAGCGGTTCGGATAACAATTTCCCCCTTATCTTCGATCGCTGCCGCTGCGTTGAGGAGAATATTCATAAATGCCTGGTTCAATTTTCCGGGGAAGCAATTGATAACTGGTAATTCGCCATACTCTTTTTTAACCGTGATCCGATCGCCCAATTCCGGGCTAATGAGATTAACCGTTGCATCTAATCCCTCATGTACATCGAAACTATCACGGGCGGCACGATCCAGGCGGGCAAACTGACGCATCCCGCGGATAATACTATCGATTCTCTCCAAAGCACCACGGGCGGCAGCTTCCAGGTTTTCATATTGGCCAAATATGCGAACCGCTTTTGAGGGCATTTTTTCCGCATCATCGACGACCTGCTCAAATGTCTCCTGTAATTTAAGAATC
>JAUIFT010000354.1 GCA_030430345.1 Calditrichia bacterium
TCACTTCGATCAAATCTTCCAGGCTTTTACTCATTCCCATAAAGATATCCCGGCCATCGGCGTTGAGCAGAGACAATGCTTCCGGAATTTTATTATTCCGCGCCAGCAGGAAAAAGTCGATGCTCACTTCCTGGTATTCATCCCACTTTTCATCGAAGGCATCATATAACTGCCGTTCTTCATCGGAATAGAGGCCGCTTTCCTCGGAAGATTCCCGTAACGTCTCATAAGTATTACGATTATCGTTAATGCGATCGATCAGCGGATAGATCATTTCCGCCTGGGCATCTTTTCCGGCCTGATCTTCCGCAAAAGCATATTGCAACTGATTGATCCGCAAATCGGAGGTATTTTTGTTGATATCGGAGATGGCCAGCGCGCGGGGCAGCCAGTTGTTTGATACTTCATCAATCTGATCCCGAAGCATTGCCATCCGGTTGATGGCATAGATACTGACGATGACCATTACCAGGAGAATAAAATCGAAGCCGATATATTGTTTATGGGCCAGTTTAAGATTGCGAAACTTCATTGCTCTTCCCTAACTGAAAAATCTTAAAAAAATGCTGAGATCGCTACGCTAAGCACATTTTGGCGAAAATCAACTTTGAAGTATTCATCATCGCTGCTGATATCTACCCAGGAGAATTGCCCTTTCAGGGTAATCCGGTCGTTTAAACTATAGGAAAAACCCAGGCTGGGCACAAAGATTTTCAAGGTTCCCTGGTAGAGATCAATCACCGGTATTATTCCCTGTTGCGCATCAATAAAAACAAACTCATCTTCCGTTCCCCAATAGGTATAATACATAAACAGCGCTTCGCTCGCCTGAAATCCCAGGGTAGCATAATAGAACAAACGGTCGACGTCAAAGCGCTCATCGCCTTCATCGTAATTGACCGCAATGGTTTCCGACTCCCAGGAAAGCCGTTTCCAGCGCAGGAAAAAATCCGAGCCGGTCCGCAGCCGGGGACGCTCGTTAAAAAATCTTGGTGACCTCTGGAAAAAGAGGTTCACTTCGCCGAATTCATTCGTTTTGTCATACGTTGCCGACCAGCCCATGCGCCATTCTTTATAGCGGAAACCAAGCCGTCCGCCGGTCATAAAAACATCGGTGGTGTCAACGCCGGTTTGTCCTAATGCGGAGCGGTTGTTGATATTCGGGCTGTTGCCGAGATAGACGGCATAATCAAATTTCCAGCGTCCGGAAGGAATAAATCCATAGGCCTGGGCAAAGGCGCGCCGGGGCAGGTAGCTATCCAGATCGATAATATCTTCGAAAGAATTTTCGTAAACGACCGGGCGAATAATATATGGCAGCAAAGGCATGCGGTTTTTGATGGTATTGAGATGATTGAATTCCGGAATCATCAACCCTAGTTTAAGGTTAAACTGTTTGCTCCCCCGGTATTTTACCCAGGCTTCTTCCAGATTGAATGCCCCCCATTCCTTGCTGGAAGAAAAATTATTCAGCGCTTCCATATTGACAAAGGCGCTCCAGTTTTTCGCCAGGTTTTTTTGGAATAACAGGTTAAGTTGCTGCATATTAAATGAGTTGGTCGATTCCGATCCGGCAGAGGTGCCCGTTTCCTGGATAAAATTCACCTGAAAGTAACCAAAAATTTTCAGGGGAGTTTCTTTCGCCTGTCCGAACAGGCAGGCTGTAGAACAACATGCTGCCAGTAGATGTATATAGATAAATTTTTGTAGGTTTCTCATCGTCAATTCTCCGAATCAATTAGCAGTCGAAAATATTAATTTGTTAAATGCCGGCAGAGATTATCCTTCTTCCCTGGGGATAACCGCCAGCACTTTCACATCATCGGTTACCTTATCTTCTGCCACAAAACCAATTGATCCGGGCGTTTCCATTACTTTTTCCAATAATTCTTGTTCCGTCTTAATTGCCTCCGGAGGATCACCTTCACCGGAGAGCAGTTTTTTCATCCAAACCGACTTCATTCTTGAGGGACTTTTACCGAGGTATTTATAGAAGACCTCCTTAACTTCCCCTTTCGGTTTAAGATCGAAAACGATAACTGCTTCATCGTTTCCCCAGAGTTTGATGTCGCCGGTATAAAAGTCCAGCAATTCCGCGCTGGAGATCTGATCGACCGGCACTGCTTTATGGGCGATTACCGCCACTTGTGCCTGGGCAGCTTGCCATCCCATCAGCATAAAGAAAATAAATAGTATCTTTTTACTCATATAAAGTTCCCTGGTTTACCGACGTTTATTTTCATTCATAAGTTTTTAAATATGAACAGCAATCTAGAAAAAGATAGATGCTGCCGCCGAATAGAAATTACTGGTTTTGCGAATTCGCTGTAAATTATCTCCGACATCCACACTCACTTTCACATGGGCATATTGTGCCTTTAAACGCACACGGTCACTCAATTGATAGCTGAAACCAAATCCGGGCACATTTAAAATTTCTTTTTCTTCAATAAAGCCCCGTTGAATATTGGCATAAAGAGGTCCGATCGATCTTGAGCGCCAATAGGTGCCATAGAGCAACAACGATTCTTTCACATTGAATCCCAGCGTACCGTAATAAAACGCCAGGTCTAATTCAAATTCTTCCAGGCGATTGAGGACACCCGCGCCTAAACCCTCACTACTAAATTCGTCATAACTAACATCAATATACTCGGCTTCAAATAGTAGCAGATCATTTTGAAATGAAACATCCGCGCCTAACCGCAATCGATCTCTTTCTTCGAAGGGTGCTATCGGCACGTTTAAATCGTTAGTTATTCTGGTAAAAAGTTTTGTTTTATCAGCCGTCCCGGAAACACCCATTTTCAAATCACCAACACGCAGACCAACGCGTCCGCCGGCGAGGAATGTGTTTGTCGTATCCACACCGGTTTGGCCGCGAGTACTAAAGTTGTTAATATTCGGGCTGTTCCCGAGATAAACAGCATAATCAAACTTCTTATATTTCCCGATTGGCAAAAAACCATAAAATTGTAAAAATGCACGTCCCGGCACAAATTCTTTCAGGTTAACAATCTCTTCGAAAGAGGCTTCGTAGACGATCGGGCGTACAACATAGGGTAATAACGGGGTACGATTTTTGATGGTATTGAGATTATTAAAAGTGGGAATTTGCAAACCGGCCCTGAGCGTAGCCGCACTGCCAAAGTTAAATTTTACCCAGGCTTCTTCTAATTTTGCAGAGCCCCACTGCTGACTGCTGGAAAAATTGTTCACCATTTCGAAATTTACAAAAGCACTCCATTGATGGGAAATGTTCTTCTGAAAGAAGACATTCAGTTGCTGAAGGTTGAATGTGTTTCTGGTATCTTCATAAACGGCATCACCGGCAAAGTGGGAAAATTCATTTTGGAAATATCCGAAAATCCGTAGCGGTTTTTCCCCGGATTGCGCTGTTGCAATACTGTTAATTGTAACCAGAGAAAACAGTATCCCAAAAAAGATGAACTTCCTCATGGGCGGACCTCATAATTTCGTTTCCCCGAAAATCAGGCTATGCTTCCGGCACCTCTTTGCGGCGGATAATATGCAGTTCCTTACTGGTTATTTCGATGTGTGACGGCGCTTCCGTGACCCCCATCGAAATAGCCAGCGTAACATGGTGATTGCCAGATTCCAGGTGTTCGTAGTCCAAATTTGTCAGTTCGGCATCATAAAAATCGCCAATACCGGAAATATTTTCGAAACTTAAACTTTTTACAGTCACCGTCAATATCGATTCAAAAGTCAGGATTAATGCCTTGTAATCATCCGCTTCATCATCAAACTCGCTGCACTGCAGGCTAATCCGATTCGCATCGAAATCGAACCATAAAAAATCGACCGGCAAATCATGCCAATCAATTTCAAAAAATGTATCGCTTAAATCCATTTTTTATCCGGTATTTTTATTATCCCGGAATATACTAATTAATTTAATATGATTCAGGTAGAGATTCAAAAAAATAAGGAATGAGAAAAAAGAAAAGGGATTATATAAAATAATTCCTTTCCCAGCGATAAGAGTAGCGTGATACCGTCATTGCGAACTGGCGTTTTTTGCCCAGTGAAACAATCTCCTGGTTATAGGATGGAGATTGCTTCGTCGCTATACTCCTCGCAATGACATAATCTTAGGCTAAACAAACATTGCATAACATCAGTTACTTAAAACGGGAAAGAACAGGGGAAGGGGTGAACAGCCGGCCGTGGTAGTGTCACAGCCGGCTGCAACAGCAACTTTTTCTAGCTAACGCAATAGCACAAGCTTTTTGGTTGCCGAGTATCCGTCCGCGCTCATTCGATAGAAATAAGTGCCGCTCGGAACGCCAGTTGCCTGCCATTTATACTGATAGCTGCCGCCGGCCAGCACATCATTCACCAGCGTTTTTATCATTTGCCCGGCAGTATTAAA
>JAUIFT010000355.1 GCA_030430345.1 Calditrichia bacterium
CTGGCGCATTTGCTCGATGTGAATATCGCCGGTGCGATGGCAACAATGACCGGCGTAATTTTTATAATCACCTATTTGTTAGCGCCGCAGCGCGGGCTGATTGCCGTTGCGCGCCGCAAGATGCGCCAGCGTTGGCAGTTTGCCCAGCGCATGTTGGCGGTACATCTGCTGCATCATTTGGGATTGCCGGAAGAAGCGCGGGAATGCCGTACTGCTACTGTTCATGAGCATTTAAATTGGGAAAAGAAATTTGCCGGCAAAGTAGCGCGCATGGCGGAAAAGGAAGGTATTCTCTTCGAAAAAAATGGCCTGCTCCGCCTGACGGAGAAAGGGCTGGTTGTCGCCCAAAAAGCGATGATGTAGCGGGCACTCGCAGTTTCCAACATTAAATTCACTTTCAGTAATTTTTACTTGTTCAAAGGACATATTCTGTGGTTTTGAAAAAAAGTCATATAAATATTCGTCAAGCAAGCATTTTAGATGCTGCCCTGCTCGCCGATATCGGTGCGATTAGCTTTCGGGAAACTTTTGCCGCCGATAACAATCCCGCGGATATAAAATTACACCTCGAAACCAGCTATAATATCGAAACTATTCGCCAGGCACTAAATGATCCGGCAATCATCTATTTAATTGCAGAAAACCAGGGAGCCGCGCTGGGATTTGCCCGCTTGAATTTTGCTGGTGCCCCAGTAAAAATTACCTTAAAAGGGGCCATTGAACTTCAGCAAATTTATGTACTAAAACGCGGCTGGGGGAAAGGGTTTGGGCCGGCGCTGCTGGAGCAGTGTATTGAGATAACCCGTCAGCGGAAAAAGACGGGATTATGGCTTGGCGTGTGGGAAAAAAATAAACGGGGAATCGCTTTTTACAAAAAATGGGGATTTGAAATTACCGGGAAGCATACTTTTATGCTCGGCAATGACCCGCAGCAGGATTTTTTAATGGAATTGGCTTTCGGCAAACAGTAGCACAGTGCTGAAATCTTACCCTTCCTCCCCGGAAAAATATCTCTCCAAAGTTTTCAGGGTATGCTCATCGGTCTGAATATCTTGTAAAATCCGGCCATTATCCAGCAAGGCAATGCGTTCACAAATTTCGGTAATATGATTGAGATTGTGGCTGGAAATGATCAGGGTGACCGTCCGCTCCCGGCGGATATGCTGCAATATTCTTAAAAGCTGAATAACAGAGCGCGGGTCGAGATTGGCAAACGGTTCATCGAGGATAATTATTTCCGGCTCGCCAATTAAAGCCGCGGCAATCCCAACCTTCTTCTGATTTCCCTTGGACAACTGCCGGATATATTTTGTCTCTTCAATAATCTGTTCATTAAAGAAGCCGTTCAATAATTGCAGTTGCTGACGGAGTTGGGAAGACGTCACTTTTTGCAGGTTGGCGATAAAGCGAAAATACTCCATCGGCGTCAGAAATTCAATCAGGAATGATTCGTCGAGATAAGAACCGGTATAGCGTTTCCAGCTTTCGGATACAGTGACATCAAGTCCTTTGGAAGCAACCGACCCCTGGCTGGGGAGCACCAGATCGAGAATGAGCCGCAAAAAAGTGGTTTTCCCCGCGCCATTATTGCCCACAAGACCAAAACACTCTCCGGGAGAAATCGTCAGCGCGGGAATATCCAGCGCAGTATTCCGGTCATATTTTTTTATTAATCCCCGCACTTCAATCATCAATTCATCTCCCGATAAGCTTCCGCCATTAAATATTTCAGGCGGGAAAATCGCTTTACCAGTCTGCGAATCCAATAGCGATACCCCAGTACGCCGAATAGCCCGCTGCCCCCCAGAATAAGCAGGCCAAGGTGTTCCCGGTCAATCAGATAAAATATACTATAAATGATTACCGGGATAAATACAATGAGCAGACCCATTAAAAAATGAATTTTGCTGCTGCCCTGCCAATTGAAGTAAGCGGTTTCATTTAAGGCGATCTTGTGCGGCGTCGCCATCGAAAAGTGAATCATCAAGTAAAGATTGATGCCCATATTCCATAAGTAAGCAACGCTGATGATTGCAAATATCTGCGGGTCCCAGAACAACACGAAAAGGAAGAGGGAATAGGGGACGGTCATAAACAACATCATCAAGAGATATTGTGCAGTAATAAAACGGTGGTGATCGATATTCCCGGTAAGGAGCATATCGAAAAAGCTGCTCTTCCAGTTAAAAAGCAGTTGCGCGTAGGCAATAACAAAAAAGCCGGTGATGAAAATGCCGGCAAAAAAAATCTGAAAGGCATCAAAGCCATTGCTTACCGGGTAGGCGCTGGCGAGGATGGGAATCGGATAAATCAGGATCATCGGCAGCACGGAATAGCTAAGGGAGCGGGGGCGTTTATTCCGCCAGATTAATTGCAGTTCCAGCGCCATCAATTCGCCCACCCGCCCAAAACGTTTCAGAAATGAAAAACCCTGCCGGGAAATAGCTTCGCCGGATTGCCGCTCCTGAATTTTATCCAGATAAAGCAAATTATGGAAGCGTTGAAAATCGAGGCGATAGACCAAAAGCAAAAGCAGCATGGGCAGCAGGGCAAAAACCGGCTGATCATAAATAACAGTGAAGCAAGCATCGGAAAGCAGCGAAAGGGAAATGATCCCGTAGTTATCGAGGAATATCAGCAAAAGCAGCGTCACGCCCCAGAGAATCACTTCCAGCGGTTTCAGGGAAAATATTTGTTTGAGGTAGATAACCAGAAAGTGGTTGAAGAGTAACATTGCGGAGACCGCTAAAAACCAGGCAACCATGTTCAACGCGCTTGCCCCAAAATAGACCGCACTGATAGCAAATGGCAAGACGATCAATACCGGAATTAAATTGAACAGGCTAAGGAGGCTTTTCCCGAGCAGAAAGTGGATGAGTAATCTTTTCTTAAGGGGAAGATGCAGATACGGTTGCACAGTTAGCGCAGACACTTTTTGCAGATAAAAACGCCAGATTATTTCTATGCCGAGGTAATACAGCAAGCCTTGATTGAACACTGACATAGGGGAAATTTCCGGAAAAACTGTCTTGAGTATGAAATATAAAAATATGCCAATGCCAAGCAGGTAGATCAGGAAAAAGAAGATCAGAAAAGAGATGAAGATGTTAAATAGTAGAGTTTTTCGCCAGATAGGCGACCGGCTCATCTCCCGCCATTGATGTATGATCAACTGGCGGATCATCAGCGTTCCAGTTGGCCGGCTTGCTGCATCTGGCGATATTGCCACTTGCTTTTCAGATGCCAATCGAAAGCGGAGAGAAAGATTGTCGAGAGAATTTTAGTGCCGGCACCGACGACGCCGCGTAGCGTGCCGGATATTTTCGACTGTCCGATTCTTTTCCGGTAGCTGACCGGCACTTCCCCGGCAGGCATACCACGCTGGGCAGCTTTAATTTGCATTTCTACCGTCCAGCCGTAATTTCTGTCCCGCATATTTAACGATTGCAAACTGTCGTAGCGAATGGCTCGAAAAGGACCGAGGTCAGTGTATTTTACGCCCCAGAAAAGCCGCATCAATTTGCAGGAAAGCCAGTTCCCGAATATTGCCTGCGGGGTCAATGCCCCTTTTTCTGCGTTGCCAGCCACCCGGGACCCGATCATCATTTCCGCCTCACCGGCGATGATCGGATCGGTTAATAAGAGCATTTCTTCCGGGTAATCACTGTAATCGCCGTCCAGAAAAACCACGATGTCCGTCGGCGGCAGGGAGGCGATCCCGGTCAGGCAGGCGGCCCCATAGCCGCGTTCCGGTTCAAAGATCACCTCTGCCCCGGCTGCCCTGGCGATCTCTACCGTGCGGTCGACAGAGCCATTATCAACTACTATTACTTTGTCCACCCAGTCGGGGATATCTGCAATTACTTTTCCAATGGATGCTTCTTCATTGACTGCGGGAATAATCACGGAAATTCGTTGATTGTCTTTCATGGGACGTGCCACCTCCGGGGCAAAATTTCGGGCAGATTGCCGGGCTGTATACCATTCCCACATGAGCAGCACCCAAACGGGAATGAATTGTACCCATACGATATAGTAATCAAATAGTTCAACATTTCCCAGCGCGTCGTAATAATAGCGCAGGTAGTAAATTGGCATCAGCAAAGTTAATAGTAATAGCGACTTGCGGGGATAGATGGCCAGCAGCGGCAAAAGCCAGACGGCATACCAGGGAAATCCGGTCGGGCCGAATAAAAAGATCGCGGTGGTGATTAGCAGGCAATGATCAAACACTTTTCGTAAATTGACCGGTTGCCGTAAAGAGAAAAATAATACGATAAGAATGATCAGCGCGGCGATGATCCGCCGGGCAACAATCTGGCTTTTCCAGGTGGGATGCCCGCTGATATCCAATCCGAAATGGGAAATATTCAA
>JAUIFT010000356.1 GCA_030430345.1 Calditrichia bacterium
CCATCCGATCGAGCTCTGTTTCCGGATAGCTGCCGCCGGAAATGAATCCGGTAAACCAGATGTCATAAGGTCGCAGTTCTCTACCTAAACGGGTTTCGACTAAAGCGGCGATTTTTTGCAAGGCCGGGGCGGAGAGCACTGCCGTCAGCAGAGATTCAACTTCCGTTTCCAGGATCTCCCGGTCTGCATTAAAGCGGCGTTCAATCAGGGTGGGATTATCTGGCGTGTGCGGATCCAGCAGGCGCTCCGCGGCAAACGTTTTTAGGAGCATTGCGTAGCGTTTGCCCCCTTCCGGGGATGAATCTTGCGTTGAATTTTCATCAGCTGCCAATAGGCGGTTGCTGCTGGGCTGCCAGCGCACATCCGGATTATTGATAACGGCCGCAGGAATTTCCTGAGTAATAATTCGTTCCATAATACTGTAAATAATTTCCTGACGAGAATGGCCATCTTCGTTGGCATATTGCCCCTTCAGCTCGTCACGCAGTCCCCAGTGGCTAATCAGCTTGAGGTCCTTTGGAAACATAGTTTCGCCATTTTCATTGAGGATATTCCCCATGTATATGTTGTAATCGTAAACATAAGATTCTACCGCCGTGTATGCATTGCTGTATTGCTGCTTCACATCGCCGGGAATACGATCGGCAAATTTTTCTGCGAGGCGGGTTTCCGCCCATTTGCGGCGGGACCAGTCCTGCCCCTGCGAGCTCTTTTCGACCAATGTATGGAGGGGAAAGTTCAGCAAAATGACGAAGGCCAGGCGGGTTTTGAACATATCTTCATTGACATGGGCGTACACATCATAGTTGGCAAAAAGATGATCCAGTGGTAACATTTCGCCGGCATCGACATGGAGCATCCAGTTAAAATCGCGGTAAATTCGGTGAAGGTTTCCCTGCAAAGATTCATAGTTTTTGATAAAGCGCTGAAAAACGACTTCGCGCTCGCCATCATTTGCGAGGAAATGATCGACGCAAAATTGTTGAAATTCTTCTGCATGACCGTCTGTTTCCCGCCAGCGCCGGGCAACCTGCTCAACCCCGCGGGTTATTTGCGGAAGCATATCCTTGCCATGTTTTTCTACGACTGCCGCAATTGTCTGTTGGGTAATTTGTTCATTAATCATTTCGTAATCCTCTGGTAAGATCTGAAGGGTATAACAAAATCACCCAGAGCAGCAAAGCCCCGGGTGAATGAAAAATAAATTCGGCTAAATGATACGCCTATCGTCGTGCCGGCCCTAACGCAGCAGAATCATTTTTTTCGCTTCGACTGCCCGTCCGGTTTGCAATCGATAAATATAAACGCCGCTGGCAACCGGTCTTCCCAACTGATCGTTACTGTCCCAGGTCGCGGAATAATTACCCGGTGGTAAATTTCCCCGAACCAGCGTGCGTATTTTTTGGCCGAGCACATTAAATACATCCAACCTTACTTCACCGGGAACGGTCAGTTCGTAGTCTATCCGGGTGGTCGGATTAAATGGGTTGGGGTAATTTTGACCCAATTGAAAACTTTCTGGCAATTCTCCTGGCGCGATGGCGGTAATAGTATGTCCGGCAACGGTTAAGGGTATTTCGATAAGGTTATTAACAATGTCGGTATTCTCAATGGTCAGCGTTGCAGCAAAAGCCGGGTTGAGCGAATCCGGCTGATAATAGATTGATAACGTTTCCTGATCAAATGGCGATAGCTTTAAGCGGGTCGTATCGGGAAGAAATTGCGCCTGGCTACTGGCAATACTAAATACATCGATAGTATCCGGACCAAGATTTGCCAGGGTGAATGATAAGGTGTCGGCGAGATAAAATGTGTCAATGGCGACGGTATCCATCATGACCACAACAGAGTCCGGCTGAAACTGGAGATTGCTGTTGGAAAGAACAATATCCGGTAATTTTCCTAAAATGAAGTGATCTACCCAGACATTATCGGAGTTTGGCCGCCCCGGTCCACCATCTTCATGATAGTAATTAACCCCGACATAAGGAGATTGCCCGGCAAAACTTTCCAGAGGAAAGCGATAGCGATTCCAGGCGCCGCCCGGTCCTTTGACCTGTAACGCAGCAATTTCATTGTTAAAATCGGAGATATCATTACCATTTTCGGCGAGATAAATATAGAGTGAATCGGGAAACTGATCATCCACAGCACCGGCATGGATGTAGAGGTAATCGTCGCTATTAATCTGCGGCAGGCGGGGAGAAATAATCCACTCGTCGATAATACCTTGTGCGTTCGCACGGTTAAACCTGCTGAAAAGGAAGTAAGTCCCCTGATTCGGCAGTACGCTAAATCCGCTGATAAAATCAACGCGACTGCGATATTCCCAGCCGCTGCCACTCCCGTCGTTATCAATAATACGCCAGATACTGTCCGGAGGCGGAAAAGTGGAATCAAAAGACTCTTCCCAGCGCACGATGCCGGTATCCTGAGACATTTCCAGGAACTCCCGCCAACTGGAAGCATCGTAGAGCAGATGCTCGTTACTGTTTCCTTTGGTAGTGAAGAATTGACTGTTATCTTGTCCGAAAATTCCTTCACCGCCGAAAAGTATTGCTATCAGGAATATCCAAGACATCGTGGAACGTCTGATGCCCATCAGGGAGTGCCTCCTATCTTTGAAACAATTTTAATACGTATACTCCCAAGGCCTGGGAAGGTTCGTAAAGTAGTGCGCATTCGTTCTTTTTTCAAGAGAAAAATCTGCCCCGAATGGAGGGGAAATGAGGAAATGGGCAAATGGGCAAATGGGCAAATATGCAAGGCTACTCATTTGCCCATTTGCATTATTCCTACTTATTTAATCATGATGCAGCGCATTTACCGGATTGCTCCAGGCGGCTTTTACGGTTTGATAGCTGATGGTGATAATCGCTATGAGCAATGCTGCTAAACCGGCGGCAATAAAAATGAGGGGAGAAAGAGAAACCCGATAGGGAAATGCTGTCAGCCAATTTTCCATCGCCCAACCGGCCAATGGCCAGGCAAGCATATTGGCGATGATGACAAGAAGAATAAACTCGCGGGAAAGCAGCAGCATAATGCCGCCTGTTTTTGCACCGAGCACTTTCCGGATGCCAATTTCCCGGGTGCGTTGCTCGGCAGTGAAAGCGGCCAGCCCAAACAAGCCAAGGCTGGCGATGATGATTGCCAGTATGGAAAACAGTTGCATTAATTCCCCCTGCCGCGCCTCACTGCGATAGAGCTTTTCAAAAAGGTCATCGGTAAAATTATATTCCAGCGGACGCTCCGGAAAATGTGCCTGCCAGGTTTGTTGAATCGTAGAAAGTGCCTGGTCCGTATCAATTGGGTGAATTTTAATGAGGATGTTGAAGATCCACTCCGGCTTCATTAGCAACACTAAGGGCTCAACTTTGTGTTTCATTCCGGAAAAATGAAAATCTTTCACTACGCCGATCACTGTACCCTGGGTGAGGTTTCGCCAGGAAAATCCTTTCCCGACGGCTTCCCGGGGCGTTTGCCAGCCGAGGGAGCGAATAGCGGATTCGTTAAGTATATAGGCGCCGGCAGTATCCGTAGCGAAATCCCGGGAAAAATTCCGGCCGGCAAGCAATTCAACCTCCATTAGATCCACGAATTCATAATCGACGACCAGACCGGGAAGCACGATGTTTTCCCCGGGGGGGAGAGATTCGGTAATTCCTTCCGCGTAAATATGGCCACCATCGAGAATGCGATCGGATGGCGTATTCATCACTGCTGAAACGCCGGAAATCGCGCTATGCTGCAATAATGAAGTACGTAACGCAGGATATTGCGCCTGCACGCCGGCAGTCATACGGGGAATAACAATCACCTGCTCGTTGTTCATGCCCAGCTTTTGCTGTTGTAAAAATGCCAACTGATGATAGACGACAATCGTTGCGATCATCAGAGAGATGGAAATTGCAAATTGGGTAACGACAAGCAACTTCCGCAGGCGGGCAGGTTGGATGAAGATATTGCGTAATTTCCCGGCGGTGAATCCGCTGCCCCGTAATGCCTGAATCGGATGAAATGAAGATAAATAAAGGGCCGGGTAAATACCGGCGAGCAATCCACTGAATATGGCGAATAATATAATAACGGGAATTAGCCAGGGGGATGCAGACCATTGCAGGGATAGCGCCTTCCCGGTGAAATTATTAAACCAGGGGAGCACACTGATGAGGATAACTATCGCCACTAACAATCCGGCCAACGATTGCAGCAGCGCCTCACCAAGAAATTGCCCGACCAGTTGTCGCTTATGGGCGCCGAGCACTTTGCGCATCCCGATTTCCCGGGCGCGTTTCACCGAGCGGGCCGTTGCCAGATTCATAAAGTTGATCAGCGCCAGGAGCAAAATAAATCCGGCAATTATCGCAAAA
>JAUIFT010000357.1 GCA_030430345.1 Calditrichia bacterium
GACATCCCTGTTGAGTATTCCGGAAATGAGGGTATCAGATACATTTGCCGAGAGATAATTTTCATCCCGAAAGAGGTCCCATTGCTCGTTGTCAAAACTGAAATAGAGGCGATAGCCTTTCAGATCATTATCGGTATTGGCGTACCAGTCGACCAGCATACCATTGGAAGCCTCCGCGACAAAGCGCATGGTGGGTTGTGCCGGCGGGGTGAGGTCAGTTTCCGTTACTGTCACCGCGGTATACATCGTGTCCGCATTGCCGCGGGTATCTTCAGCGAAGGTCATCACCACATAAGGACCGAGCGGCAAAGTAGTGGTATTCCAGGAATTATTGCTGCTGATGTTATTGGTCACCTGGTAGACATGGCTGGTTGTAGTAGACTGTGGCCGGAAATAGGCGATGTTCACATAGCTGTTGCTCGGTTTGGTATCAAATTGAAAGCGCACCCCATTATTTGACGGTTCATATATCACTGTGCTGCTATCTGCAGTGAGTATTTTGTAACCGATTCTGTAAATACCATTATTACGAATAGAAGTTGAAGTCCAGGAGGGACCGCTTTGCTCGTCGACCTTCACAATGATATCCACCAGTCCATTGACTTCATTATTTGAGAAAAAATTGGTGGTATTATCCTGGTAAAAATGGGTATAGCGGATAATCGGTGCCCAGTTGTCTTCATAGGGCGTTAATCCACTATTGGGCAGCAGGCTAACCTTTTCCGCCCCCACATATCCATTGGTGAAATGCACATGGCCCAACCCCGGAAGGATGGTACCGAGTACCGTTTGAGAGGCGATTACCGGCGAGCCGACGGAAAGGGAAGGATTAGGGAGGATATGCACATAAGCAATATCATTCACCCGAACATAGGCATTGGAACCCACGGAGGACAGGCCGGTGACATTGCCATTCTTCACCGCGTACACCGCGGAACCATCCGCTTTCGGGATGTCCGTGCCACTATGAAAATGACCATTGGCGCTGGTGCTGCGGTATTCCGCAAAAGTACCGGTGATATATTGACTGCTGTTAAACGGCGTCACCGGCCAGGGAAACTGCGTTTGCGCCTGCAGCGTAGAGCACACTAATAATAGCAATGCTAAGGATATGCTTTTCATGAGCCGAGTTAATTGAGTTGAGTCGGAAATGGTATTTAAAAATATATGCATTATTTCACCCGGTAAATTTTGTAGTTATTGGAAAATCCACTCCAGATTGTCTGGGCATCCGCTGCGATAAATAATTGAGGGGTCGTAAATTGCTCTCCCTGGAGATCAATCGCCTGAACGATATCTCCCTTAGCATCGATAATTTGTAAAGTGGGGTCTGCAAAAATAAAACGGCCATTATTAAAATTATTGTGGGCACTGAGGATCGCAGCACGATTTCCATCATTAGTGAGAGCAATAGCACTGATCATCCCATGCCGCTGGTTGAGCGTCTTTTCCCAAAGTTGCTGACCGGTAGAAAGTTCGTATAAAGCACTGCGGGACTTGTCCGCAAGCAGGATGTGGGAGTCATCCGGTGCGACGGCCGCATAATCTGCGAGAATATTACTTTCGGCGACAACATCTCCGGACCGATCAAAAACGATCGTACTGCGCTCAAAACGGTTTTCATCCTGATGGTAAGTAAAACTGTTTGCAGCGAGGTAATTGCCGCTGGCGGCGACCCAGAGGGCATTGGCGCCATGGCCGGGCAGAGCCGCCTGCCATAATGCTTTGCCGCTGGCTTCGAAGAGAAATACATGCGGCTCCCCGGAAGGATTTTCCAGCCCGGCTCCGGCGGGAGAAGCACCCTTTTTCCCGCAGAGGATGGCAGCTGTTTCCCCGGCACCGTCCCAGGCAATATGAAAGGCCCGCTCATAATCATGGGATAAATTTTCAAAAAGCACTGGTTCCGCAGATAAGTTTCCGCGACGATCATAAAAAGCGACCAGACCGTTGGATGCATCTCCAATGATAAGCGCACCATCTTTTCCGGATAGGGCAATCAGCGGATGTTGTTCATCAAAGGGAACCCGCACCGTTAGTTCATATTGTTTCTGAAAATCCCGGTTAAAAATTGCAATCTGCAAGCGCTTATCACTTGTCAGGGGGACATCCGTCGATTTTTGGTTTACGACAGCGAGAAATTCCCCATTACGGGAGAAGCGTGAGTAGAGATAGGTCGATTTTTCCGCTAAAATCAGCGATTTTTTGCTATCCTGCCATTTTAATTCCGTATTTTCGTACAAAATCGCCGGACTGGCATCGTTTCTGCCTTTCGTAAGAAAGTGAATATTACCGGTGGAAAAAGCGTTGGTTTCAAACAAAGTATAAGTTGAGTTTGTTCTGGCGTTCTGAGCAATAAGCGGTATAAGAGAGAATAGAAACGCCAAAAAAATCTGGAAAGAGTGCTTCGTCATAGAATCCCCTTGCGGTTTACTGGTTGGTACCTTTTAAAAGATAAATGTATCAAACAAAACTAAAAAGAGCAATTACGGAAGAAATTTGAAAACGTTCTGGGAATACGGTATAATCTAAAAGGAGCGGAGCCATCAACGATCGTAGGGAGTGGAACCATCAGCGACATCAGGAGCGACAACAATGATGAACAGCATTAGCTACAAAATCGGCCTGGGATTTTTTATTATGGTCTGTATTAATATCGGGATGGCGGTCTTTGCGATTTATTACATTGATCAGCTTTCGAATCCGATAGACCGGATTCTGAAAGAGCGCTATGAAAATGTTGGCGCCGCAGAGAATATGATTCAGGCCTTGAAGCAGCAAGAGCTTTCCAATAGTGCCATGGTGGAGGAGCAATACGATTCTACCCTGGTAAATGAATTCAATACCTACAAAAATGAGTTCTTCAACTGGCATCAGCAGGCGATCGCCGGTGTTGCATTGCCGCGGGAGCCGTTATTGCTGGACAGTATTAAACGATACTATAAAAAGTATATCGCCAAATCCCAGGGATTGCATCGCATGTTGAAAAGCGATTTGCCTCCACCGTTAATCAATACTGTCCGGAAAACCGATATCTATCCGGTCATTGGAAAAATTGAATTACTCTGTAATGAAATCAAAACCCTGAATCAACACGCTATTGCCACGGCAGATATTCAGGCGAAGCGTTTCTCCCGGCAGGGAATGGTGTTTATTATCGTGATTTCAATTTTTGCGATACTTTCCAGCATTTTCATCAGCTACCGGTTTACGCAAAGTATCATACAGCCGGTAAAAGCAACGACGGAAACGGTGCGCAAGATCGGGCAGGGGCAGCTTAATCAAAAAATTGATATTACCACCGATGATGAAATCGCTGAACTGGGGAGAGAGTTCAACCGCATGACCCAGCGGCTCCAGGAATATGAGGAGATGAATATTCAGCAGATTCTTCTCGAAAAGAAAAAGTCGGAAGCAATCGTCGCCGGTATGCCGGTTTCGATCATCGTTACAGATAATCATAATCGTTTAATGCTGATGAATCAGCGGGCGATGGAAGTCCTCTCGCTCCCGAAGGATGACTGGGAAGGGCGTCCCGCGCGGGAGATTGTTGCGAATGAAGTGATTGCGGCTTTGTTATCCCGGGAAAATGCTGCTGAGAGTGATGCCGAAAAAGATGTCGCCCGTTCCTTGATTCCGCTGATGCGGGGCGAGGAAGAGCACTATTTTTTCGCCCGGCAAATTAGTATCCCCAACGATGATGGCGAGGCGAGTGGATACGTCACCTTGCTTCAGGATGTCACCAGTTTTAAGAACCTCGACCGTTTAAAATCAGAATTCATGGCAACGATTTCCCACGAATTCCGCACGCCGCTGACCTCGATCAACATGGCTGTGGATATTCTGTTACGGGAGGTGCCCGGCGCGCTGAATTCCGAGCAGGCTGATCTGTTAAGTGATGTGAAAAGCGACTGCCAGCGTCTCCGTCATTTGGTGAAAGATCTTCTCGATCTTTCCAAACTGGAGTCCGGGAATTATCAGCTTAATCTGCAGGAAATAGACGCGCCCCGTTTGATTGATGATGGTTTGCAGCCGCTGCGCTTTCGTCTCAGGGAAAAATCCATCGAGCCGACCATTCACATCGCTGAAGAAATCGCCGGTTTTTCCGGTGATTTCCGCCGGCTTTCCCGGGTCATTACCAACCTGGCAGACAATGCCTTGCAGCATACGCCTCCCGGGGGGCAGATTAAAATTAGCGTCAATCAAATCGGCAATGAAATTCATACCTGCGTCAGCGACAGTGGGGAAGGCATCCCGGAAGATGCTATCGATTTAATTTTTGATAAGTTTGTGCAATTAAAGAACTTCAAGGATGCCGCCAAGGGAAACATCGGCCTGGGATTGGCAATCGCCCGGGAAATCA